>QIGT01000100.1 GCA_003230835.1 Gammaproteobacteria bacterium | reverse complement strand
GGTGCGAAAATCACCGTCAATGACGACAGCAGTTTGAACGTCCCAAATAATCCAATTATCCCCTTCATCGAGGGCGATGGTATCGGTATCGATATCACGCCGGTGATGATTGATGTGGTAGATGCAGCAGTAGAGAAAGCCTACAACGGTGAGCGCAAAATTGCTTGGATGGAAATTTATTCAGGAGAAAAGAGTTTAGAAGTATATGGTGAGGATGAGTGGTTACCCACAGAAACTCTTGATGCCATGCGCGAATTTGTGGTCGGAATTAAAGGCCCCATGACAACACCTGTTGGTGGCGGCATTCGTTCACTCAATGTTGCGTTGCGTCAAGAACTCGATTTGTACCTGTGTCAGCGCCCGGTTAAGTGGTTCCAAGGTGTTCCCAGCCCAGTGGTTGCACCACATAAAACCGATATGGTAATTTTTCGGGAAAACACCGAAGACATATATGCTGGTGTAGAGTGGGAGGCTGACTCCGAAGGTTCAAAAAAGGTACTGGCTTTTCTACAGAACGAAATGGGTGTCACCAACATTCGCTTTCCTCAACATTGCGGCATTGGCATCAAGCCAATTTCTCGTGAAGGCAGCCAGCGACTCATCCGCAAAGCCATTCAATACTGTTTGACCGAAGATCGTGATTCTCTGACCTTTGTACACAAAGGTAACATCATGAAGTTCACTGAAGGTGCTTTCAAAGACTGGGGCTATGAGTTAGCAGTGTCAGAATTTGGTGCTGTACCACTTGACGGTGGACCATGGCACGTACTCACCAACCCCGAGACGGGCAAGAAGATCGTCATCAAAGATGTTATTGCAGACGCCATGCTGCAACAGATTCTCACCCGTCCAGATGAATATGACGTGATTGCTACCATGAATCTTAATGGCGACTACCTGTCTGACGCATTGGCTGCTCAAGTTGGGGGCATTGGTATCGCGCCGGGTGCGAATATTGGCGACAAAATCGCCTTGTTCGAAGCCACTCACGGCACCGCGCCTAAATATACAGGGCAAGATAAGGTCAACCCTGGTTCGTTAATTCTTTCGGCAGAAATGATGTTACGACACATGGGATGGCGCGAAGCAGCAGACTTGATTGTGAAAGGTATTGAGGGTGCAATCTCTAAGCGCACGGTCACTTACGATTTCGAGCGCCTAATGGAAGGAGCAACATTGCTGTCCTGCTCTGCCTTTGGCAAAGCGATGATCAAGGAGATGTAGGCAACCAAGCTTGTAACATCAGTGAACAACCTCGGCTAACAACCTTGGCTAACAACTAAAGAAAGGGCGCATGCGCCCTTTTTAATTTGTTAGCCGGAAGAGGCGCTGTTAGCGGAGCTGGTTTCGATCTCCGGGGTTTGCTCTTCCTCATCAAAATCAACCGAAACGCCCAGTCCTGGCACGTCTTGAATATTCACTGCATGCAGACCCTTAGGTCCTTCTTCGATATCAAACTGCACCGGCTGACCCGCTTTAAGCGTTTTATAGCCGCTCATTTGAATGGCAGAGTAGTGTACAAAGAGGTCTTCGCCCCCTTCGTCGGGTAGGATAAAACCGTACCCTTTGGCATTGTTAAACCACTTAACCTTTCCAATAATCATTACTGCTGCCCTCCCAAGCAGAGTGGTCGCCAAAACCCACCCCAGAATAGACCGACTTTGGTCAAAAACACCTTGGGAGTCAAGGGGGCTTAAGTCTGGTGATATCTACGTACTCAGGGTAAATTTCCCCCTTGAAAGTGCAGGATTCACCCTCAACTTAATAGGCAAGCCCGAAAATCAATACAGATCAGGAACAATGCAGGTATCATCGGTTCATCCAGTTTTCTGCCCTTGTACAACTATTCGAACGATATTGCTGATGGATGGACTAACCTTTAATGACTAGGCAATTCCATGTTCCTAAAACAAATACAGGGGAACCAGGTGGCGAAGATGAAGATCACGACAGTGGTGTCGCCATTGCCGAAGCGAAGCCAAAGCTTAAGCGGCCGGCAATGTATAAAGTCTTGTTGCTGAACGATGACTACACGCCAATGGAGTTTGTGGTACACATTTTGGAGATCTTTTTTGCGATGAATCGAGAAAAAGCCACACAAATAATGCTCACTGTGCACACCGAAGGTGCCGCAACGGTGGGCATATTTCCGCGTGATATTGCCGAAACTAAATCTGAGCAGGTCAACCTTTATGCTCAGGAAAACAGCCATCCCTTAATCTCTACCATCGAAATGACCGACTAAGGTCAGGAGAGTACAAGCTACATGTTAAGCAAAGATTTAGAGACCACGCTCAACGAAGCCTTCCGCCTGGCAAAAAGCAAACGGCATGAATTCATGACCGTAGAGCATTTACTTCTTGCGTTGTTAAACAATGACATCGCCTTGGACGTGTTAAACAAAATAGGCAGCGAGCTAGACAAGCTTCGCAGCGATCTCGAAGCCTACATCGACTCAACAACGCCACTCATTCCCGCTGGGGACACTGAACGAGAGACCCACCCCACTTTAGGTTTTCAGCGCGTATTGCAGCGTGCTGTGTTCCACGTTCAGTCTTCGGGACGTAAAGAAGTCACTGGCGCCAATGTGCTGGTGGCTATATTTAGCGAACAAGAAAGCCAGGCAGTGTACTTCCTCAAGGAACAAAACATCGCTCGCATCGATGTTGTGAATTATATTTCCCATGGCATCAGCAAGGTACCTAGCGAAGAGGATGATGAGCAAGCTCTGCCAGGAACCGAGGAAGCAACCGCTGCAGGTGAAGGTGCAACCCAGAGTGCATTAGACTCCTTTGCTACAAACCTTAATGAAGAGGCTAAGGCGGGTCGTATAGATCCGCTGGTAGGGCGTGATGAGGAACTGCAGCGCGTCATTCAAGTGCTTTGTCGACGGCGCAAAAACAATCCCTTATTGGTGGGCGAATCTGGTGTTGGCAAAACAGCAATTGCTGAAGGCTTGGCCAAGCGCATCGTTGACGGTGAAGTGCCTGAGGTGGTTGCTGACAGTGAAATTTTTGCCTTGGATCTGGGCGCGCTGTTAGCCGGCACCAAGTACCGTGGTGACTTTGAGAAACGCTTCAAGGCGGTGATTGCTGAACTGAAGAAAAAGGAAAATTCGATCCTGTTTATCGACGAAATTCATACCATTATCGGCGCTGGAGCAGCCTCAGGTGGTGTAATGGATGCGTCAAATTTGCTTAAACCCGTACTGACATCTGGCCAAATTCGCTGTATGGGCTCGACCACCTATCAAGAGTACCGTGGCATCTTCGACAAAGACCGAGCGTTGTCTCGTCGATTCCAAAAGATCGACGTCAACGAGCCAGATATTGAAGACACCTATCGAATCCTTAAAGGTTTAAAGACACGCTTTGAAGAGCACTTTGGGCTACGTTATACGGACAAAGCGCTACGTGCAGCAGCAGAATTGTCTGCCAAGTACATTAACGACCGTTATATGCCTGATAAGGCCATCGACGTCATAGATGAAGCTGGCGCAGCACAACAACTACAACCACCCAGTAAGCGTAAGAAGAGTGTAGGCCAGGCAGATGTGGAAGCAGTCGTCGCTAAAATAGCGCGGATTCCACCTAGCCAGGTTTCCAGTTCAGATAAACGCGAACTCAAGGATCTCGATAAGAAACTAAAAATGGTGGTATTTGGACAAGATGAAGCCATCGACCAATTGTCCAACGCCATAAAAATGTCTCGCGCAGGATTAAAATCTGGCGAAAAGCCAATTGGAAGTTTCCTGTTTGCGGGTCCTACCGGTGTCGGGAAAACAGAAGTGTGCAAACAACTCGCCAACATCATGGGCGTTGAGTTGTTACGTTATGACATGTCGGAGTATATGGAGCGCCACACAGTATCGAGGTTAATTGGTGCGCCGCCTGGGTATGTTGGATTTGATCAAGGAGGTCTCCTCACCGAAGCAGTGACCAAACATCCTCATTCCATTGTGCTTCTCGATGAAGTCGAAAAAGCTCACCCTGAAGTGTTCAACTTGCTGCTACAGGTTATGGACCATGGCACGCTAACAGACAACAACGGTCGCAAGGCTGATTTTCGAAATGTTGTGCTGATCATGACGACCAATGCGGGTGCTCAGGAGATGGACCGTACCTCTATCGGTTTCACCGAGCAGGACAACAGCACAGACGGCATGGAAGTGATTAAACGTATGTTCACGCCAGAATTTCGTAACCGGCTTGACTCGATCGTACAGTTCGGCTCATTGCCGATGGACGTGGTCATCACGGTGGTCGATAAATTCCTCACCGAACTGCAAGCTCAACTTGATGACAAGCGCGTAACGTTGGAAGTGGACGACGAAGCAAGAGAATGGCTAGCTCGTGAAGGCTATGATGAAAAGATGGGGGCACGCCCCATGCAGAGGCTCATCCAAGACAAAATAAAGCGACAGTTGGCAGAAGACCTGCTGTTTGGCGATTTGTCAAAGTCTGGGGGTACGGTCAAAATTAGTGTTGATGATGGCGAACTGAGTGTCGAAGTACTCAGTCCGGTTGAAGCTTAAACCAACGCCGCCCCTACATACGAAATGTGATACGGCCTTTGCTGAGGTCGTAAGGTGTGAGTTCGACTTTGACACTGTCGCCGGTGAGTATGCGGATGTAGTTTTTGCGCATTTTTCCGGAGATGTGTGCGGTCACGACATGACCATTTTCTAATTCAACACGAAACATGGTATTAGGCAGTGTATCTATCACTGTACCATCCATTTCAATCTGCTCTTCTTTCGCCATGCAATAAGTTGCTTACCTAATTCGAGGCGCGCATTCTGCCGAAAACTGCCTGTAAAGGCAAAGTGTCGTTTGTGGGGGGATTTTAGCTCAGTGCAACCCAGCGGTTATCGACGAATATTTCAGCCGGTTTGAAATCGATTTTATAACTCATTTTCTGGCAGTCTTTTATCCAATAACCCAAATAAAGGTGTTGCAGATTAAGTTCCTGACAAAGTTCGATTTGTTTGAGAATGCTCAACACACCCAAGCTGCGTCGTTCTTGCGTGGGTTCAAAGAAAGTATAGATGGCTGATAGACCTTGAGGTTGCTTGTCTGTCACTGCAACACTGAGTAGGCGCTTACCAAGATACAATGAGACAAAAATACTGTTTGACCACGGACTGAGTAAGAAAGATCGATATTGGTCTTCGCTGGCAGGGTACATGTCACCCTCGGCGTGGCGTAAACCGATGTAGCGTTCATACAAATTGTAATGCAGCCTACTAAACGCTGCTTCTTCAATTCGAACTTCGATATCGAGGTTGCGTCGTAGCACTTTCCGCTGGGAACGACGGGGTTGAAAATTAGCGACCGGCACTCTCGTAGGGATACACGCCTGGCAGCTACCGCAGTGGGGGCGATACAAATGACTGCCACTACGCCTGAAGCCTTGATTGGTGAGATTTTGGTATATTTCTGGACTCACCGTTTGTCTTGGATCAAAAAACAATGTTTGGGCATTGTTTCGATGTAAGTAAGAACAAGGATGGTTAGGCGTTAAGAAAAACTGAACCTGCTTGCCCGTTTGACTATTTTCGTCCTGCATACAAGGCAGATTATCGAAGCCTCAGCTGAATAGCCAGATACCTTGTCGAGTGTTCGATAACGTTTGCGCCCGTAAAAGTTGCAGAAACCCAGCTCGTGGAATTTCTTTAACGCCTAGCGAAGCAAGATGAGGATTTAGTATCTGACAGTCGAGTCGATCAAAGCCCCAATCGGCCAATTGTTTTTGTAGATGATAGAACGCAATTTTGGACGCGTCGGGTTTCAGTGAGAACATCGACTCACCAAAAAACATGCGTCCCAACGACACCCCGTACAGGCCCCCGATAAGCGTGTTTGGTAACCTTTCGCGTGACCAGACTTCAACCGAGTGGGCGAATCCTAGGCGATGAAGTGCAACATAAGCCTGGATCATTTCTGCAGTGATCCAAGTCCCAGTTGCATCACCACGCGCAACCGCACAGTGGGTGATCACTTGTTTGAATGCGCAGTCAACCGTCACTTTAAAGCCACTGTTGCGAATTCGTTTTGACAAGCTTTTGGTGACGCGCATATCACCTGGGGTCAATACCGCGCGATACTTTGGTGACCACCACAATATGTGTTCATCATGCTCGCCATACCATGGGAAAATACCTTCCGCATAAGCCTTAAGTAGCCAATCTGGGCTGAGTTCGCCACCCGCCGCTAGCAATCCATCGGGCTCGTCGAGGGCATTGTCGGGGTCTGGGAAGGCTACAGGTTGGGTAGCTAAGAGTGGGATTGAAAGCATGCGGGGTCGCGCGAGTCGTTCAGTACTTTGCCTGCTCCAAACTAAGCCTGCTCAAGGATCTCGCGAAACGGTGCAGCCTTGGTATGACTACGAATAATCTCTGCTAGGCTGCGCCCCTGGCGGTCATTCGCCCCAACGTCATGACCTTGCTGGGTAAATTTAATGATGAAGCGTTTGAAATCTTCAGCGCGCATACTTCGATAAGCATGTAACAGCATGCTAAATTCAGCGGACTCTTTACCCATCGGACCTTTTGCTAGGAAACTATCAATTCTTGCTTCGTCCCATACTTCATCTACGACTTTGGCTTTGTCCGGTCTCATGTCTGTTCAGCGTCCGTGCAGGGAAGGGTGTGCATTGTACCCCAGAATACTGGGACAATTTATATCTCCTGTGCATAAGCTAAGAGCGCTATCAAATTGTTTAAGAATCGTAATTAACAGGTTGATTTTGATGAAAAAAAATTCCCCGAACCGTTTGTGTAGGAGGCATCGAAGTCGTACACTTTCGCCTGCTCGAAGAACAAGGATTATCTAATTGGCAACTTCGATGGCTATGCGCGTATTTCCCGTTCGCGAAATCAGCTTGGTGGGCCTGGGTGCTGCAGCATTGTTTCTGCTGTTGGCGATTGGCTCGTATTCACCCAATGACGCCGCTTTTAGCTTCAGTGGTAACAATACAGAACCACAAAATTTAGTTGGCGTCAGCGGCGCATATCTTGCTGATCTAGTGCTGTATTTGTTTGGATGGGTCGCCTACGTCATTCCTTTAGCCCTGGCGGTATTGGGTGTGCGTTTAGTGCTTTCCCGGGAATTTGAAAGCCATTGGCTATTGGTAGCGATACGCGCTATGGGCTGGTTTGGGCTCATCGTTTGTAGCTGCGTGCTGCTTCAATTGCACGCAGCGCAGACCACTACCTTACCGGCGGGTGCCGGTGGCGTATTCGGGCAATGGTTGGTTTTGGAAGGTATGCGTATTTTTGGCTGGGTGGGTCTTACGCTGCTCAGTATTGCTGGGGTCATGATTGGAACCCAGGCTGCGGCAGGGTTTTCTTGGCTAGATGTCGCAGAAACTACCGGCAGATTTTTACATCAAATTACCCACGGTTGTTTGTCTTTGTATGATCGATACTACGACCAGATGAAAGAGCGCAGACGTGTTCGCGAACTTGAAGCAGTGCAAACACAGGGTCGGGTGGTACAACGTAAGAATTCTTTGCAAGCAGACCAAAATAAATCTCGTCGTCTAGCTCTGCCCAAACCCAAGATATTGCCCAAGATCAATGAGGCCAGTGAGGCAAAAGCGAAAGGGCGAGGACAACAGAAACGTCTTTTCAGCACCCAAAGTGCCTCAGAACTTCCCGATTTAGACTTGTTAGACGAAGAAACACAAGAGGACGACTTAGGTTATTCGGCCGATTCTTTGGAAGCCATGTCCAAGCTTCTGGAAATTAAGCTGGCAGACTTTGGTGTTGAGGCAGAAGTGGTCTCGGTATTGCCGGGCCCAGTGATTACACGTTTTGAGCTACAGCCTGCAGCAGGTGTAAAAGTTCAAAAAATCAGCTCTCTGGCCAAAGACCTAGCTCGTTCTTTGGCGGTGATCAGTGTGCGCATCGTCGAGGTGATTCCAGGAAAATCTGTTGTTGGAATAGAAATACCCAATGAACACCGCGAAATGGTGCGTCTTAAAGAAGTACTCAGCTCGTCAGCCTTTCAAGATGCCTCTTCGCCGTTGACCTTAGCCTTGGGCAAGGATATTGCTGGCGCTTCAATCGTGGCTGATATTGCGAAAATGCCTCATTTACTCGTCGCAGGCACGACCGGCTCGGGTAAGTCTGTCGGCGTGAACGCCATGATATTGAGTATTTTGTGTAAATCCACGCCGGCTGAAGTTCGTTTGATCCTGGTTGATCCAAAAATGTTAGAGCTTTCCGTTTATGAAGGCATCCCGCATTTATTGGCGCCAGTGGTGACAGACATGCGCGAAGCAGCTCATGCGCTGAACTGGTGTGTGGCCGAAATGGAACGGCGCTATCGACTCATGGCTGCCATGGGCGTGCGTAATTTGGCCGGTTACAACCGCCAAGTGAAAGAGGCACTGGATCGAGGTGAACCTATCTGCGACCCATTGTGGAGTGATGAGCTTGAGCCTGCGCCAGATCTTGGCCATCTTCCCGCCATAGTCGTCGTCATCGATGAATTCGCTGACATGATGATGATTGTCGGCAAGAAGGTTGAGCAACTCATCGCGCGTATTGCGCAGAAAGCACGCGCGGCAGGCATTCACTTAGTACTTGCTACGCAACGCCCATCGGTCGATGTCATCACAGGTTTGATCAAAGCCAACATTCCAGCCCGCATAGGTTTTCAGGTTTCATCAAAAATTGATTCACGAACAATTCTCGATCAAAGCGGTGCAGAGCAACTCCTTGGACATGGGGATATGTTGTTTTTGCCACCAGGCACGGCGCTACCACAACGCATTCATGGTGCGTTTGTATCCGATGAGGAGGTACACCGAGTAGTACAAGACTGGAAGAATCGAGGCGCACCCGATTACCTAGAAGACATTGTTAGCGGCCAGCTAGACGGTGAAGCATTTGTTCAACTCGGTTCTGACCAAGACACCGAACAAGAAGACGAGCTGTATGATGAAGCTGTTGAATTTGTCTTAGAATCTCGCCGCGCTTCAATTTCTTCTGTACAGCGAAAAATGAGGATTGGTTACAACCGCGCCGCTCGCTTAATCGAGGCCATGGAGGCCGCCGGTGTGGTCAGTGCAATGAGTAGTAACGGTAGCCGTGAAATACTTGTCCCAAATCGGAACTAGCTTCTGCTTGTTGGTAGCGCTTTTTTCCCTAAGCGCACAAGCAGATTCAGCTAGCACAGAGTTACAGCGTCTACTTCAGCACGAAGACGGCGTAGTTGCCCGGTTTGAGCAGCAAATCACCAATGCCCAAGGTTTGGTTATTGAAACATCCTACGGCAAGGTGCATCTGGCGAAGCCCAATTTAAGATGGGAAGTATTAGCACCGTATGCGCAAACCATCATTGTCCGCAATACCTCTGTGAGAATTTACGATCCTGATTTAGACCAAGTGACAATGCGAGACTTAGGCGATGACATAGAACAGGTTCCACTGACCTTACTCACGCGCAGCAAGCTAGATCTGACCGACTCATATTCAGTGGTGCGCAAAGACGACAATATCGATGAACAGCGATTTTTGCTGAGGCCTAAATCCGCTGAGGTATTATTCGAGAGAATCGAAATCGTCTTTGGCAGTCACGGTTTGCAGGCGCTGCTAATTTTTGACCACACCCAGCAACAAACAGTTATTCGGTTCAGCGACTATCGAACAGACCAAGTGATACAATCTAGCGTGTTTGAACTCGATTTGCCGCCGGACACAGATATTGTTCGAGGATGACAACGCACAATCTCCGCTAAATTTGACTTCTTCCGAGCCCGCCATGGAATCTTCGCCCCTGGCTGACAAACTACGCCCGCAAATACTTGCAGACTATGTTGGTCAACAACACTTGCTAGGCGTTGGGAAACCACTTGCGCAGTTGGTGCGCGCTAAAACCATTCACTCGATGATCATGTGGGGTCCGCCAGGAACAGGCAAAACCACATTGGCAAAATTATTGGCGCAGAATGCACAAAGTCATCTCATCAGTATGTCTGCTGTCTTAGCCGGTGTAAAAGAAGTTCGTCAAGCCGTTGCAGACGCAAAAATGCTGCGCCAAACAGGCAAGGCAACGGTTTTATTTGTAGACGAAGTGCATCGTTTTAACAAAGCACAGCAGGATGCATTTTTACCTCATGTTGAAAACGGCACGGTAACGTTCATTGGGGCAACCACTGAAAATCCATCATTCGAGGTTAACGCGGCCTTGTTGTCGCGGGCACGGGTTTATGTGTTGCAGCCTCTGGACCGGAGTAGCCTAACAATCCTATGCAAACGCGGCGCTGACTATCTTGGTTTTGACATTGAAGAAGGGGCCATCGAGCAGTTAGTCGGCACTGCAGATGGAGATGCGCGCAGAATGCTCAATGTCTTGGATGTAGCCGCCCAATTTGTTGACAGTTCCAATGACCTGTCTGACAACCAATCTCAAGCTAGTATTAGTCTACACAGCGTCATGGCTGCGCTAGGAGATTCGGTGCGACGCTTTGACAAAGGGGGTGACATATTCTATGAACAGATTTCTGCATTGCATAAGTCTATTCGTGGCAGCTCGCCTGATGCCGCTTTATATTGGTATTGCCGGATGCTCGATGGTGGTGCAGACCCCAGGTACATTGGTCGCCGATTGATAAGGTTAGCCAGTGAAGATGTCGGCAATGCAGATCCGCGTGCCTTGGAAATGACTCTGGCCGCGGTGCATGCCTATGAAAGGCTTGGCAGCCCTGAAGGAGACCTTGCCCTTGCCCAAGCAGTACTGTACCTGGCCAGCGTGCCTAAAAGTGATGCCGCCTATACTGCATTCAGTGCCGCTATGGCATTTGTAAAGGAGACACCCTCATATGGGGTGCCTATGCACATCCGTAATGCGCCTACTGCAATGATGAAGAATATGGGATACGGAGCTGGCTATCGACACGCCCATGCGCAGACCACGGATGAGGGCGCATACGCAGCAGGGGAGAATTACTTTCCCGAAGAGATGCAAGCGGAAGAATTTTATCAGCCAACTGAGCAGGGTTTAGAGGCAAAAATAAAAACGCGGCTGGCAAAACTCAAAACATTAGATCGACAAAGCCAAGACAGTAAGAGGCAGTCTTGAACCAATTTTTATTGGTTGCCTTAGGCGGCGCAAGTGGGGCGATGCTACGCTACAGTATGTTTCTACTGATTGGTGCAAATCACCTGTTTCCCTGGGCGACATTGGGCATTAATATCGCCGGCTCATTTGCCATTGGTCTGGTTTGGGGCATGTTTGGACAAGCCGATTGGTTTCATCAGTGGGGTCGTTTGTTGATTGTTGTGGGTATATTAGGCGGGTTTACCACTTTCTCAACATTTTCTATAGAAGTTCTGACCCTCATACAAAACAATCGCCTTATCGCGGCACTGGCCTATATATTTGCTTCCATCGCAACTTGTCTGGTGGCGGTGTGGCTTGGACAAAGGCTAGGGCAAATGACCCTGTCTTATTAGCTCCTAACTTAGGAAATTCGGATGTTGGATGTAAAAAGATTGCGCGCCGATCCTAACGAGATTGCTCAATTACTTTTAATCAAGGGTTTTACTCTGGATGTACCCTTGTACCAGAGGATGGAAGAACAGCGACGCGTACTGCAACAAGAAACCGAACAACTTCAGGCTGAGCGCAATGCAAAGTCAAAGTTAATCGGCCAGGCTAAGGCTCAAGGACAAGACATCGCGCCGTTGCTTGCCCAGGTAGGAGATTTGGGAGAACGCTTAGAATCTGCTAAACAAAAATTCGCCCAAGTTCAGGCTGAGTTGCAGAGTTTTTTACAGGCCATTCCCAATACACCTCATGATTCAGTACCGGCGGGCAAGGATGAAGGCGACAATGTTGAGATGTCGCAGTGGGGAAATCTACCTGCATTCAATTTTGCACCTCAAGACCACGTAGACCTAACCGATCAGGGCGCCATGGATTTCGACGTGGCCGCCAAAATTTCTGGCGCCAGATTCGTCGTGATGCATGGTCAGCTTGCCCGGTTGCATCGTGCACTGACCCAATTCATGTTAGACACGCACACCCAGCAACATGGCTACCAGGAAGTGTATGTACCTTATATCGTTAACGCCGATAGTTTGTATGGTACCGGTCAACTGCCCAAATTTGCGCACGACCAGTTTAAAGTGGAATCTGAGAATGAAGCCTATTTGATCTCTACCGCTGAGGTACCTGTCACCAACATCTACCGTAATGAAATAATCAATATTGCAGACCTACCGATCAAACATGTGTGTCATACGCCTTGTTTTCGAAGTGAGGCGGGCAGCTATGGGCGCGACACTCGAGGAATCATTAGACAGCACCAGTTTGAAAAGGTTGAGCTGGTACAACTGGTACACCCCAGTGAGTCTTGGCGAGCTCTGGATGAACTCACCAGCCACGCCGAAGCGATACTGAAGACCCTGGAGCTTCCCTACAGAACAGTTAATTTATGCGGTGGTGATCTCGGCTTTGCTGCAGCAAAAACCATCGATCTTGAAGTATGGTTGCCAGGCCAAGATCAATACCGTGAAATATCTTCATGCAGTAATTATGTAGACTTTCAAGCTAGGCGCATGCAGGCGCGCTATCGCGATGGTCCTACTGCTAAGCCAGAACTTGTACATACCATAAACGGTTCTGGTCTCGCGGTTGGTCGCACCTTAGTTGCAGTACTGGAAAATTATCAAGACGGTGAAGGTAAGATTGCAGTGCCTGATGTTCTACGCGGATATATGGGTAACGCGACTCACCTAGAGCTACCCTAGCTATGTTTTATTTGCCTTTGTTCCACAACCTGCAAAATGCACGTTGTTTGGTTGTGGGGGCAGGTTCAACAGCGCTGAGGAAGATCAACTGGCTGGTACGGGCAGAGGCAGATGTATGGGTCGTGGCACCGTCTATACACCCAGAAATTAGGGCTCTGGCTGCTCAAGGTTCCGTAAAAATTCTAGAGCAAGAGTTTACATTAGATTGCCTAGCGCCGCCCCCAAGGCTGGTTATCTGTGCAACCAACGACCGTTACCTGAATGAAACCGTATATTTAGAAGCAAATAGACTAGGGGTACTGGTCAACTGCGTGGACGACCCCAGTCATTGTACCTTCGTGTTCCCTGCAATAGTCGACAGATATCCCATCATTGTTGCGGTTTCATCCATGGGCGTTTCTCCTACATTGGCGAGGGTTGTTCGCGGCTGGATTGAGCAAAGGCTACCGCCGGCACTGGGCGAACTCGCAAAATTTGCCGGATCACTACGTGAGCAGGTTAAAAGCCAGCTTAAGAGCGTTAACGCTCGCATGAAGTTCTGGGATCGCCTGTTTGCAGGTAACGTAGCTGAAATGGTCTTGCAAGGTAAATTACAACAGGCGTCTGAAGCAGCGAATCAACAGCTCCGCGACAATAATACTGAACAAGGCAGCATAGCTTTAGTCGGCGCTGGTCCGGGGGACCCGGAGTTACTCACCATCAAAGCTCTGCGGCTTATTCAAACAGCCGATGTCATACTCTATGACAAGCTGGT
>QIGT01000317.1 GCA_003230835.1 Gammaproteobacteria bacterium | reverse complement strand
TGTCTGGGGAAATGCCCGCCAGTCCGTTGATAACGCGCGACAACGTATTGCGAGACACGCCCAGGTGTTCTGCACCGTTCGTAATATTCAACTTAC
This sequence comes from Gammaproteobacteria bacterium, assembly GCA_003230835.1. Lineage (GTDB taxonomy): Bacteria > Pseudomonadota > Gammaproteobacteria > Pseudomonadales > Azotimanducaceae > UBA4421. The sequence continues at coordinate 20,800 of QIGT01000317.1, read as the reverse complement.
ATGCATCAAGCGCAGACTTAATCTGCCGCCCCGGATGTGGTGATTTTTTCATCGCCATATCATTTACTCCATTCATTCTGCATCAGCGATAATCACCGTAATCGACATCAAACGTATCGCCGTCCTCAAATCTATACCAAATTCGGTAATTTCCGGACACCCACACAGCCCTGAAGCCCTTATGTTTGCCCTTTAACGGGTGTAATTTCCAGCCCCACACTTATCTGTGTCTTGGCGCATCTCTTCGACGCATGTGATCTGCACGACGTTGCATGCGCTGCAGTGCTCGCGCTCTGTCTCTGGCATCCATACCACGAAATTGTTGGCGTAGACGTTGGCGTTGCTGCTTAGGTAACGACTTAAACTGACGCAAGCCATCGCGCATCCGGGCTTGTTGTTGTGGGGTCAAACCTCGAAACGTCTGCCAACGAGTCATCAGTTCATTTCTTTGATCCGAATCTAGATTTTTCCAACGATCGAACCGAAGTTTTCTCGTATTACGCTCTTTGGTGTCCATGTTAAGCCAACGATTGGCGCCCAACGCTAAGCGTTGTTGTCGGTCAGCGCTCAGGGCTTTCCAGCTCTGCTCATACTCCGATAGTACAGTGCGCTGTTCACTCGAAAGCTCAGCCCAAGGCTGGCTCCATACTTGGGCGGTAAGGACAAACAATATAGCCGCGGCGATGGTTTTCATTGAACTGGCTCCTGCATCTCTTCGTCACGGTCTCTTTTTACTTCACTATCAACCATATGCTGCATTTGCACATCATTCACATCTGACAGATCTAACGGATCTAACCACCCGTCCCCATCTTCGACCATGCTGCCGAGGTATTCAAAGAAAGACAGCGCATCGTCGTCAAGCACAGTGGCTTCATCAGCTATACACACGTTTCCCATGCAACTTAAAACCACAACACACCTACCCAGAATTCGACGGTTCATCTTGGTCTTCCATGGCAACCATCCAAGCAACAAATTCCAACTCCTCCAGTAACTCCGATTCTTGGGCGGCCGCCAGCTCCATCGCATCCATTTGAGGAAGCGTTTCGATTGGGGAATTGACAGCAAACACCCAAACAAACATTACCGTCGTTGCAACCGCACCAGCACCACTCCATCGAAGCCAATCAAAGCCTTGTACTTGGCTTGCATTCATCAAGGTAACAGATTGCGCCACCGCTTCGCGTCGGGCAGCTTGCAAACGAAGCAGCACTTGCGATGAGAGCTGGCCTTCCGCACGGCGTAATTCATCCCCGCTTTGTTCGGCGAACTTCTCGTCATCTTGAGGTATTTCATTCACTTTTATACTCCTCTAAACGTAACCTTAACGCGTGCACAGCTCTGGAAAAATGAGTTTTAACACTGCCTTGAGAACAACCCATGGCAAGTGCCGTCGACTTCACGTCCATGCCATCCCAGGCACGTAGCATGAAAGCTTGTTGCTGGCGCGCGGGCAGCCCTCCTACCGCATCTTGCAACTTAACTCGAACCCCATCCATCAAGTGTTGGTGTTCGGGTTGATCAATCACTGGCCCCGCAAATTGCTCGATGGGATTGGCAGCTTCTTCGCCTTCGTCGGTCTGGTTGAACCATTTAAAAATTCGGTTTCTAACCCCAGTACTGCGATAGAAATCGGTGATGCGATTGCGCAATATTCTATAAAACAGAGGCCTCCATTCGTCCGCCGGTTTGTTAGAGTACTTGCGAACCAAGGTCAGCATGACATCCTGGACGATATCTAGCGCATCTTCTTGATTCTTTACCGCTACCAGCGCCATTGAATAAGCCCTCTTCTCCACATTGGCAAGAAATTGATTAAGCTCATCAGCGCTACCCATCGCTCGCTCGTTATAATGACAAAGAACCCACGTAAGTGGGTCCTTTATCACGCCTGGTGCGTACGCATAGGTCATTACTGTGCATTGATAGAACTAAAAACAAAGCCAGCACGTCTGGTGGTGAGTTCTGCATCGCCTACATTGTACTCACCTTGTGCGGTGATGCGATGCAAAAGGTTGCCTGCATCAAGTTGGGCTACAAGCTCGTCTACCAAATCGTTAAACGAACGGAAGAGGTGCAATCGATCAGAGCCACGCACCTTCACCGCATATACACCACGACCAGAATCAGTCGCTATTAAGGCAATATCGTCCATCAGGTCGATAAACTCTTTAGGTACGCCACGTACACTTAAAGCTTTACGTGCCTCGCTTAAATCAACATCAATACGCTCTGCAACGATGGCGACAAAGGGAGAGTTTGTCCCTGGCAGCCAACCAACCTTCAACAGCGCGCTGCGCACGTCTGTTTCAACATCAATAACGGTTCTGGCTAGGTAGTCTGCTGGTGCTGTGCCAAAGGCAGTGACCAAGCCTCTAACCCGCACTAAATCGCCATCAACAATATTAGCCAATGGCAGCAAACCCGTTTCGATTTGATAAAAATCAGCATCGGCGTCTTGCTCTGAAGTAGCGCCGGTCCCAGAAAAATCAAAGATGTCTAGGCGCCTTGTATTGAGAAAGTACAGATCGACCGCCAAGGGTGAAGCTTGCACAACCTGGGCGGTGAGCTGGTTCATCTGCATGCGCACCCGGCTAGCGATCAAGGTTTCATCGTCTGCGAACTCACCCCAAGCAACCACACGCTGGCCAACCGAAATACTCTGGGTTGTAATGTCTGCGTTATCTATGCCTGGCGCGGATACGCTGGTCATATCGGTAAGGTTAATGGTGAAATTACCGCGGTAGATTCGAGTTCCATCCGCAAACTCTACATGTGCACCCTTTACGCTTAGGACCTCGCCAACGCGCGCACTCACCACACCAACAACAACGTCTGCATCACTCCAGGGCACCGAACTACCTGCAAGCACTGTGTGGGCCATCATGCCAGCAGCCGCAATGCTCCCATTGGCTATCACTGGGGTGTTTTCATTCAGCAGCGCCATCGCATCCAAACCCATACTACCCGTGTAGCCTTGGCCATCAATTTCATACTGAGTATCGTCATTTACGTTGAGCAGAAACTGACCAAATTGGCCGGTACGATGTCTAAATGGTCGAACCGTAAGATCAATCTCACCAGCAGCAACGTCGACTGTATCAAGCACTCCACGCACCCGATGCTCTCTATCCGTTTCTAATTCCGGCGTGGCTAACAAGAAAGGTTCAACAATAACTGTGGGTGGACTCGTCAGCAAATCAATCTCGTTAGACGCAGACAAGTCAAAGTCTAAGCTAAAAGCAGCAGGTATCCCCGCAGAGATTCGAATCACATCGCTCGTAGTCAACTGCAATCTGATATCTGTCACACCCAGTGGGTCACCATTTAAATCTACTGGGTTTGCGACTAAAGAACTGCCATTTTGATCTTGAACAACAATCTGCGCATCGCTGAAATCCATACGAACGATGACTGATTCATAGACTCCCTCTGGCACAGTAGCAATGGTCAGCAGTTCGGTAATTTCTGTGAGTTCGGTAAAATCTATGCGCGTAGACAGAGGTAGTGTTTCTACCACATCGCCGTTGTCACGAACCAGGGTGATCGCTTGCAAAGTCACTTCATAGTTGAGGAAGTCGCCTTCTGCGTCGGTGATACTGATGAGCAAGTCACCCAAAACAGGTGGCGGCGCACTGGCTCCAGGATTATTACTAGCGCTACTATTATTACTACTCCCGCCACCACCACAGCCTTGCACGACCGTAATCATGATGACCAAAGTAATGCCTAAGACTACGTTCACTACAGACTGCAAAGACCGCTGTAACGGCAACAAACTAAAGGGGTTAGCCATGATGTTCTCCTACATTCAATGTTCGATGTAGGAATAGAACGCTTCAGCAACTTAACGGTTGACTTGGGTATCGAGAACTTGGGTATCGAGAAATAGCAGGCGTGAACTAGTTCACAAAGTTAGGATCCGATAGATTGCTCTTAAACGCTATCGGGAACGCTAAAGAATGCGCGGCGTTTTTGCTCTGCCTGCTTCTTTTTCATGTTCTCCTGCATGTGCTCTAGCATATGCTCGCGACAATCTGCTTTGAGCATACAACTAAAACAAGATAAGACTGGAATCATCGCAAAGCCAGCCAATAACATGCCGATACCTTCCAGCGCAGCACCACTGCTATGCCAAGACTCGGTAAAGTGTTGAGTCATGCGGAAGAAACCTGCAAAGTAGAAAAACATAGCTGCGGTGGTGCCGATAGCGAATACCCGCACCAGAAATAAATTGGCGCTTAGACGAAGTGTTAGGAAGGCAAAAAAAGCACCCGTGCCGTAGATAAGAATATACAGTGCATGGTTTGGAATAAACGCATGTAGGATGGCAAATGCGAGTAAAGCGCAGCCAATTATTCCGGTGACCATTCGCATATTGAAGTTATCTCCTGCCTCGGTTGGTATTGATCCGTACAAACGTGCATAAACATATGCCAAGCCTTATTCTTTTTTATGGTGGTCCATGAGTCAACCAATTTGTTACACAAAGTGACAAAATCGATGTAAAAATCACTATAAATGAGCAATAAAGTAAAGTTAGCCCTACCTAAACAGTCAAAAAGGTTAATTTTGTCATTTTTTTATACTTATTCTTTATAAGCGTAAAAATTCTCTCCTAACCAATTTTGGCTGATTGTCCACCATCTACCGGCAATGCAACGCCAGTAATGAACCCGGCTTCGTCAGACGCTAGAAAAAGTGCTGCGTTAGCCACATCCCAGGCCGATCCCATCTTTTTCCCCAACGGTACTGCACTATCGCGCCGAGCGATTACTTCCGATCGCTCTTGTCCGGCATTTACATAACCTTCAATGGCCATAGGGGTGTTCATTAAACCCGGCATAATGACATTGGCTCGAATACCATGTTTTGCATGGCTCATGGCTAAAGCGTGGGTATAGGCATTGAGTGCGGCCTTTGAGGCTTTATATGCCGTGATATTGCTGGCACTACATACCGCGGCTACCGATGAAATATTGGTTATGACGCCCTCCCCACGGTCTCGCATATGACCTATGACAGCTTTGCACATGAACATGATGCCCTTGGTGTTGGTATCAAAAATGCGATCCCATGCGTCCTCTTCAACCCGTCCTGGGCCGGCATCATTGATACCGATACCCACATTGTTATGCAAAATATCGATGTGTCCGTACTCAGAAATCACCTGATTCATGACTTCGAAACAGGCTTTTTCATCGGTGATGTCGAGCTCGTATGCCTTTGCTTGCCCACCTGCATCAGTTATGAGATCGACGGTCTCTTGTGCTGACGGCAGGCGCCTATCAAGTACTGCCACCACCGCGCCTTCCTGGGCGAAGCGTAGCGCCGTGGCCCGGCCATTACCTATGGTTTCACCTGGGGTTTGTCCCCCGCCCGAAACAATGGCTACTTTACCTACCAACCGGCCTACCAATCGGCCTGCAACTGCGGAGGCCATTCTATATGTCCCACCCTGGCAGACCCTCGTCTAACTGCACACCGAAACTGTTAAGTGCCATCGAGACCAAATTATACTGCCCAACAGTAAATACTAAATCCATCATCTGCTGAGTATTATAGTGCTTTAACAAACCTTCCCACGTAGCATCGGCAACATGCGCATCTGCATGCAGCTCATCTGTTGCGGCCAATAACAATTTGTCCAACTCACTCAAGCCAGAAGTTTCCGGGCCGCTTTGAGTACTGCGAATTTCATCATCACTCATGCCGATGCGTCGAGCTATTTGCACATGTTGACCCCACTCATACCCGGCCTGGCACAAATACCCAATGCGCAATATGACCAGCTCTCGATCTCTATCGCACAGTGTCGATTTACCCAAGATATGATTTGCAAATACCATCCAGCGTTTCGCTAAGGATGGATGATGGACCAATGTTTTGAAGATATTGAAAATGTTCCCCTGCTGCACAAAGGGCTGCATGATTTCCTGTGCCTGCTCAGACCAGTCTGCTGCTTCCAATGGTGTAATTCGTGGTGTTTTCAATCTCATGCGAACCTTCTCCTTTTCCATCTACATCTGCATCAATACTTCCATTCAAAGTAATATACTCTTTAACGCATGTATACATGGGAAGCCTGCTATGAGCATCGAAGTCAGTCAGTTTGAGCGCGTACGCGTCATCACTATTAATCGTCCGCATGCACGAAATGCTGTCGACGGCCCAACCGCGCAGAAACTAGCCGCTGCATTTCGTGAATTTGAAGATGACGAGCAAAGCTACGTTGCTATTTTGACCGGCGCACAAGGTACTTTCTGCGCTGGGGCCGACCTCAAAGCCGTTGCGGCTGGCAAGGGCAACACGGTTCGAACCCACGGCGACGGCCCCATGGGCCCTACACGCATGTTGCTCAACAAACCTGTGATTGCTGCGGTAGAGGGGTTTGCCGTCGCCGGAGGTCTCGAATTGGCCGTCTGGTGTGATTTAAGAGTCGCTGCGCAAGATGCAGTATTTGGTGTTTATTGTCGACGCTGGGGGGTACCCCTCATTGACGGCGGAACCATTCGCTTAACTCGATTGTTGGGGCACAGCCATGCCATGGATCTCATTCTCACGGGTCGCGGTGTTAGCGGCAATGAAGCGCAGCGACTGGGCTTGGCAAATCGACTAACCCCGCCGGGGCAAGCGCTCACAACTGCGTTGGAGCTGGCCAACGATCTTTGCCAATTTCCTCAAATGTGTATGCGCAGCGACAGAATGTCCTCTTATCAGCAATGGGACAAAGACCTCGACATCGCTTTGCAACAAGAAACGGAACTCGGTTTGGAAGTTATTCGTTCAGGCGAAACAAAACAAGGGGCTGCACGGTTCGCCGCAGGCAAAGGTCGCCACGGCGACTTCTCAAATTTGTAGTAACTTCCACCCACTATCATTTATCTTTTAAATCAACAACCATCCTAAGGATCAACCATGGCGTTTAGAGAAACTCAAGAATTTGGGGTCACGATGTTCCCCACAGACTATTCAATGCAACCTGTTGAGCTTGCCATAGCTATTGAAGAACGCGGCTTGGACAGCTTATTTTTTCCAGAACACACACATATTCCAACCTCCCGGAAAACACCATTCCCAGGCGGCATTGACTTGCCCGAAATGTATTGGCATACCCACGACCCATTTGTAGCACTGAGCGCAGCTGCCGCTGTCACAAATCGCATAAAACTGGGTACCGGCATTTGCTTGGTCATTGAACGTGACCCCATCACTTTAGCCAAGGAGGTCGCCTCCCTAGACATGATCTCAAACGGGCGTTTTATTCTAGGTATTGGGGCTGGCTGGAACCGTGAAGAAATGGAAAACCATGGCGCTGACTATGCCAATCGTTGGGCTCAACTACGCGAAAAAGTGCTCGCGATGAAAGCCATCTGGACCCAAGAGGCAGCAGAGTTTCATGGTGAGTGGGTAAACTTCGAGCCACTGTGGTCTTATCCAAAGCCGGTGCAAGCGGGTGGGCCGCCCATTTGGATCGGCGCAAACTCCCGCTGGGTATTTGACCGCGTAGCGGAATACGCAGACGGCTGGATGCCTATTGGTGGCTTAGGATCTGGCAACATGGACAGAATGAAAAGTGCACTAGAGGCAAAGGGACGGCATATCAAAGACCTCGATCTGGCATTGTTTGGGGCACCAAACGACATCGATAAGTTACGCACGCAAATAGAGCGAGGCTTCGACCATCTGATATTCAACTTGCCTTCAGAAACAGCAGACAAAACACTGCCTCGCCTAGACAAATACGCACAGTTGGCAGAATTGGCTCGACAAGGTTAATAGGAGGCTAGCAGATCAATTAACTCATCTCTCGCACTTCATAACCGGCGGCAACTAATGCCGCCGTGACATTGCTTTTCTGCTCCTCTCCACGCATTTGCAACACCAACTCGACAAGAGTCGCGCGCACAGAAGAAGCACCAAATGCGCGTTGATGCTGGATGTCCCTAATATTGCTGTCTAGGCCGCCCACAATAGCGGTTAAATCTGCCAACGCACCCGGTGTATCTGGAATTTCAACTTGCAATCTCACCAGTCGATGAGATCGAACCAAACCACGCTGTAGAACCGAAGACATGATCATCATGTCTATATTTCCACCGCTGAGAATCATACAAACCTTTTTGTTTTGAAAACCTGAACTGTTGTGAGCAATCTTCCTCAACCAGGCTAATGGTGCAGCACCAGCCCCTTCTGCCACAGTTTTTTCAATCTCCAACAAATCGAATATGGCTTGTTCAACCTCTGCCTCGCTGACCAAGTGGACCTCGTCTACATATTGACGAATCAATCCTATGGTTTGTTTACCGGGCGACTTAACCGCAATACCCTCAGCAACCGTCGAGGTGTGGGTATTGTGCGCAATTTCTTTGTCATAGAACGCGGCGTGCGCTCCAGCGAACCGATCCATTTGAACGCCGATAATTTTGATCTGAGGTTGCAGCGTCTTAATCACCGTCGCAATGCCGCCAATAAGACCTCCTCCTCCTACCGGCACCACAATCACATCTAGGTCTTGCACTTGATCCAGAATCTCAAGTGCAACGGTGCCTTGTCCTGCCACAACATGAGGATCATCAAATGGATGCACCAAGCACAGGTCCCGATCTCGAGCTGCAGCCAAGGTGAAGGCCAGAGTCTCGTCGAACTGGTCACCATGCAAAATGATTTCAGCATTGAACACTCGAGTGGCTTCAACTTTAGCGTTGGGGGTAGTGCGCGGCATCACGATGGTGGTGGGAATGCCGAGGCGTTGTCCATGGTAGGCAATCGCCTGGGCATGGTTGCCTGCCGACATGGCAATCACACCACGCTGCGCTTTGTCTCCCAGCTCGAGCAAACAATTCAGCGCACCTCGTTCTTTAAAAGACGCCGTAAACTGTTGATTTTCGAACTTAATAAACAGCGCAAACCCCAACTGTGCAGACAGCGTGATGGATTGTTCGCAAGGCGTGGTGGCAATATTATCTTTTAGTCTGAGCTGCGCAGCCTGGATGTTTTCTAGTTTTACCGACATGGGAGACACACTACTTTTGCGCGGGCGCTGAGTATACTTAAGACTCTTGTCTAAGTATGCGGCCGAACGGCATTCTAAAGTGAAACATCTACTCATTGTCTACCACAGCAAAACGGGACACACGGCGCAAATGGCAGAGGCTGTTTTTGCAGGTGCTCAACACCCAGATTTGGAGCCAGTGAATGTGCGCATGACAACCGCCAGTAACGCTGCAGCGGAAGATTTGTTGTGGGCAGATGGTCTTTTGGTCGGCACACCGGAAAATTTTGGCTACATGTCTGGAGCCATCAAAGATTTCTTAGACCGAACGTTCTATGAGGTAGAAGGAAAAATTTCACCCTTACCCTACGCCTTGTTTATTTCCGCCAGTAACGATGGCAGCGGTGCTGTACGCGCTTTCGAGCGTATTGCTAAGGGTTATCCTTTTACCAAAGTACAACCGCCCATCATCAGCATTGGTGAAGTAGATGACCAAATTCTAGCCCTATGCGAGCAACTGGGCATGACCATGGCTGCTGGTATTGATCTAGGGATGTTCTAGCTGGCAATGATCTAGGGATGTTCTAGTCGAACCCTTGCTCTACAATGTTGCTGAACCCAAGGAACGCGCTTGAAGCAAAGTACCGCAACCATATTACACAACATTAGCGAGATTGATGCCCAACAGTGGGACAGTTGTACACGAGCCCATCCGTACAACCCATTCCTGACTCACAAGTTTCTCAACGCACTAGAAGTCAGCGGTAGTGTTTGCGCCGAAACTGGCTGGCAACCTTTCCACTTAAAACTACAACAGGACAAAACCCTCATCGGCGTGGTACCCATGTATGTGAAGAACCACTCCCAAGGGGAGTATGTGTTCGACTACGGTTGGGCAGATGCGTGGGCCCGCGCAGGCGGAAGCTACTACCCAAAACTACAAATTAGTGTGCCTTTCACCCCGGCAGCCGGACCTCGTTTACTGACGCCTTGTGCTGATCCCGAACATGAGGCCATGCTCCTAGGTGCCTGTATGCAGATTGCACAGCAAATCAAAGTTTCCTCCATCCACATGACGTTCACCTGCGAAAACCAGTGGAACCAAGCCGGTAAGATTGGTTTTTTGCAACGCATAGACCAACAGTTTCACTGGCACAACGGAGACTTCGATACCTTTGACGATTTCTTAGCCACTTTGACTGCAAAAAAACGTAAGAATATCCGCCGTGAACGACGCGAAGCCGTTGCCAACGGCATAGAAATTGAATGGCTAACGGGTGATGATCTCACTGAAGAACACTGGGATGCCTTCTACGGATTTTACCTCGACACCGGTTCACGCAAGTGGGGTAACCCGTACCTGACGCGTCGATTTTTCTCCGAGATCAACGACACCATGGCCCAAGACATATTGCTCATCATGGCAAAGCGAGAAGGCCGATATATTGCAGGCGCCATTAATTTCATCGGTGAAGACACCCTCTTCGGACGCAATTGGGGTTGTATTGAAGACCATCGTTTTCTTCATTTCGAAGTGTGCTACTACCAAGCCATCGCATTCGCAATTTCTCGGCGCTTAAAAAAAGTAGAGGCTGGTGCCCAAGGCGCACATAAAGTAGCGCGGGGGTATTTACCCCAAGCAACTTACAGCGCTCACTGGATAGCAGATCCGGGGTTTAGAGATGCAGTTGCGAGGTTTCTAGACGATGAAAGACAATATGTAGAACAAGATCTCGCCTACATAGAGCAACACACGCCTTTCAAATCGACAACAGATCTCACCGCCCTGAGGAATATTTCCGTCACAAGGATGCCAACTGAACCTTAAGCGCCTGCCCATAGGTTTTTAATTTGCGAATATTTTGCACACCGAAACGAAGCATTTGCTTCTCGAATTCTGGCAGTGCCTCAAGCTCTTCATCTGCATAGGTGTACATCACCTTGGGCTGCAGCACCTCAACATTGCCGCTCACTTCTGGCAACTGGCTGATTCGATCTAAACTCAGGGCCACCAGAAAATCCACTTTACGGTGGTCACCCAAAAGCGTCAGTGCCTGTTGCAACAACGGCGACAAGTGCTGCAGTAACCTTGCTGCCGCTTGTGGCGGCACACTGGTGAGCGTTCCCACCAGGACATCATAGCGGCTATAGGATTGTGGGTGGATGAACGTTAGCTCACCAATTTTTTCCACTTGAAACTTAGATTTCGGCGCTAAATAGCCCAACTGGCGGCGGGCAATACTGCCGTCTGCGGTGTTTAAACTGATCACTGCCAAGCGCGATATTACATCTGGGCGCGCCAACCAAGCAGCCGGCAGCGACCAATCTGCAGTACGCTGTCGAACAAATTCATCACTTTGATCGAGCTGGGGCAATGGTTCGGGACGCCGCACTGTGGCTACACTTGTACCCACCACGCCCCCAACATCACCTTTCGATGTCATCGGCGTACCCGCAGCAGGTTGTTCAGGTGTTGGTTGCGTAGGGGTTATTTCGCTGGATACCTCAGGAGGAAACCAATAGGACCACTGCTGAAAAACGAAAATCCCAATAGCTGCAAACAATACTGCACCGACTATAAAGCTGATACGCACACCTACCTCCACCTAATAGAGCATATGCATTGGACAACGAAAAGCTTAGAAAGTGTGGAGAAATCTAATGCGCATGATGATTATGAGCTGAGGCACAGCTATCATGGTAGGTTACTCAGCGCAGTTGTATTGCCATGACAAATACTTCATCAGTGTCTATAAAGTCACTTCTCGGCCATCAAATTGATCTAGGTAGCCAGGTGTCCATTCGCGGCTGGGTACGATCCAGACGTACTTCTAAGGGTGGTTTTTCGTTCTTGCACCTGCACGACGGATCTTGCTTCGATACGATTCAAGCGGTTGTAGATGGCGACATTGACAACTATGCAAGCGAGATCACCGAACTGGGTACGGGATGCTCGGTAATCGTGCAGGGTAAATTGGTGGAATCCCAAGGCAAGGGCCAAGACCGAGAAATTCAAGCGAGTGCAGTGGAGGTGTTGGGCTGGGTAGACGATCCGGAATCCTACCCGATCAGCAAAAAACGCCATACCTTTGAGTTTCTTCGCACGGTTGCTCATTTACGACCGCGTACCAATACCTTTGGTGCTATTGCTCGGGTGCGGCATGCCATCTCACAAGCAGTACACCGTTATTTCGATGACAATGAATTTTTCTGGGTGAACACACCCATTATCACCGCCACTGACTGCGAAGGCGCCGGTGAACTATTCCGCGTTTCAACCTTAGATCACGTCAATCAGCCAGGTTCAGATTATAGCGACGATTTTTTTGCGACGGAAACCTTCCTCACTGTTTCTGGACAACTGAACCTGGAAAGTTATTGTTGTGCGCTAAGCAAGGTTTATACCTTTGGCCCCACCTTCAGAGCAGAGAACTCAAACACCAGTCGACACCTGGCAGAGTTTTGGATGATCGAGCCGGAAGTAGCCTTTGCAAATCTAGCCGACAATGCTGACCTGGCTGAAAATTTCCTAAAATACGTGGTCAACAAAGTCACCACACGCTGTGCAGATGACATGGCTTTCTTTGCCGAACACATAGACAAAGACATCACCTCGCGCCTGCAACAAGTTGTTGATACACCTTTTCAAAGAATGTCCTACAGTGACGCTGTAAAAATATTGTTAGAAGCTAAGCAAAAATTTGAATACCCAGTCACCTGGGGTGCCGATCTACAATCTGAACATGAGCGCTTCATCACCGAAAAGGTAGTTGGTGGCCCGGTAGTGGTCACAGACTACCCCAAAGAAATCAAGGCGTTCTACATGCGCTTGAATGATGACAATAAAACTGTCGCTGCGATGGATGTACTGGTGCCTGGAGTAGGAGAAATTATTGGTGGCAGTCAACGTGAAGAACGAATTGAAGTGTTGGACGCGCGCATGAACGATGAGCAACTACGCAATGAACTGTGGTGGTATCGCGACCTGCGTCGCTACGGCACAGTGCCGCATGCTGGTTTCGGGCTGGGCTTTGAGCGCTTAGTGTTATACATCACAGGCATGGACAATATCCGCGACGCTATCCCGTTTCCTCGCACCCCTCACAACGCTGGATTTTAGGCCGCGCCGGTTCAATTTTGATAGCTTCGATCAAGCGGCTACGGCCGTTCGTTGAACCTTACAAGCTGCAGCTTTCCTCCGGGATTGCGGCCTTTGGCGTCTCACGTTTCTTCGAAGCAATGGTGCCCTTCTTAACCGGCGCAAGCATCAACTCGATGATCGAAGGTGACTATGACCTAACATTTTATATCTTAGGCATAATTGGCGCTGTCATCATGCGTTACGGTGTAATCACTTACGCTCGCTACAATGTTCGCAAGGTAGCCCTCAACGTTGCCTATGATCTGCGACAACATCTATACAGTTGTCTGCAAGATCAGGGTTCTGAGTTTTTCTCAAAACACACCATCGGCGACATGATGACCCGGGCGGTGGCTGACATAGCACTGATCCAGCGTTTAATCGCCATGGGTACAATCTTAGTCGTTATCTTGGTATATGCGTCGCTGTTCGGCTTTGCTGCCATGTTCTACTACTCGCCTACATTGGCGTTATTGATGCTACCCACAACGCTCTTCACTTCACATGGGGGTTGCTTCAAAGCACGTACAAGACCGTTTGTCCGACATGGCCACTCATGTTGAAGAGAATCTTTCAGGTATACGCACCATTCAAGCCATGGTGCAGGAACAAAACGAAATCGATCGTTTCAGTAGCACCAACCAACACTATGCAGATGCTTTTTATAAGCAAAGTAGAGTGAATTCGTCGATGGAAGCTTGGATGCCCACTTTAGCATCTGTCTGCTTCTGTCTGCTCTCTCACCATCCTCGGCTACGGTGGTTACCAAGTGCTAGATGGCAGTATGGCGCTGGGAGACTTTGTTGCCTTTTTTATGTTTGTCCGCATGGTAGTTCAGCCCTTTCGGGTGGCCGGCATGATCGTCAACCTTTTCCAACGTGCAGCAGTAGCCAGTGACAGGCTGCATGATGTGTTCGACCTAGAACCCGAAATTCAAGACAACCCACAGCCTAGCGCACCGCGCATGATCAGTGGAAAAATCGTCCTGAAAAATCTGTGCTACCAATATCCAGGCAGCCACGCAAAGGTACTCCACAACATCAGTTTAGACATCTGCAAAGGCGAAACCATCGCCATCATGGGCCGTGTTGGCGCAGGCAAAACCACTCTGTTGAAGCAACTGGTTCGCCTTATCGATCCTGCCCCCGGTAGTATTTACATCGATGGTATTGATGTGCGCGACTATCCGTTAGCTCAGCTGCGGGTACAAGTGGCTATGGTTCCCCAGGACCCATTTCTATTTGCGCAGCCGCTTAAAGACAACCTCACCTACGACGATCCGAATCGGACCCTGGACGAGATATGGCAAGCAGCGGCGTCTGCTGATCTAAAGTCGACCATCGAAAGTTTTCCAGATCAACTCAACACGCTAGTTGGCGAACGCGGCGTGACACTGTCTGGTGGGCAAAAACAACGGGCAACTTTAGCCCGTGGCTTCATTCGTCACGCGCCGGTACTCATCTTAGACGATTGTTTTTCAGCGGTAGATACCGAAACCGAAGAGCACATATTGTCGGAGTTAAAACGCCTTCGCCAACACCAGACGACGATATTAGTGTCACATCGAGTCAGTACCACACGACATGCAGATCGCATCATCGTACTCGATGAAGGACAAATCCTAGAGATGGGTAGCCATGACGATCTAATCATTGCCAGTGGTTACTACGCCGAATTAGAACGCGTGCAACGAGAAGGCGCTGAAGACGAAGCGTTTGCTCAAGCTCGGGGGGCGAGGTAATGCAACCCAACACACCCAAACGCGACTATGCGATGTTTGATGCAGACATCAGTGGTGCGGTGCTGAATCTGAGTTTACTCCGACGGCTCCTGCACTGGCTGAAGCCTTACAAGATGTCACTGTTCATCAGCGGCATCTTGGTATTGGTCGCTTCAACACTACAAGTGTTGTTACCCATGATCATATCGCTCCTCGCCATCGATCATATACTACGAGGCACCGCTGATGCAGACACTGCAGATTTTGGTCTCATAGAATTAAATACCTGGCTTGCACAAAGCTTGGGCTGGCACCCGTTACTGGCTGCTTGCCTGTTATATGGCATTGTCCAAATTGTCAGCGCGATCACTGGCCACGCCCACCGCATGACTTTAATCAGCGCCGTCATCAAAGGCTTACGAGACCTTCGCCTAGATTTATTCACCCACTTAGAAACACGACCATCCTCTTTTTACGATCGGGTTGCGGTAGGCCGGGTCATGACAAGGGTGGTGAATGATGTTGAAGCATTGTTCGAATTATTGCGCGGATTGGGCGCACTGATCGGTGAATTTGTACCCTTCTTCGTCGCACTCACGGTGATGTTCGCAATCGACGCTGAGCTCACTTTAATACTGCTGCTTGTGCTCCCAGTCCTTGGTGTGGCGACCTATTACTTTCGTAGCCTAACCCGCCATCTTTTTCGTCAAGTGCGACAAACGCTCTCCGCGTTGAATCAAAATTTACAAGAAAATTTAGCGGGCCTACAAGTCGTGCAATTATCTGATCGGCAAACTTACAATTTAGATCGATATACGCAGATAAATGAGAGCAATCGAGACTATGAACTGCGCTCTGCTCGTGTCGAGACTTTTTACGGCGCCTTTACTGACAGCCTCTCGCACGCAGCCATCGGTGTCATTATTTGGTACGCGGCTGGGCAAGTGGCCGACTTATCCATGACGTTAGGCGAGATGGTTTTATTCACCCAGTTTATCGGTATGCTATTTCATCCGGTGGTGGTTCTAGGCGAACAAACCAATATTCTTTTCCGCGCCATGGCCAGTGGTGAACGTATATTTCAGGCCATGGACTGGGATGAAAAAATCCATGAACCACTTATCCCAGTAAAGTTGCCAGTGCGTCTCGCCGGAGAAGTTCGTTTTAACCATGTGAATTTTTCATACGATGTCGGCACGGCTGTTCTTAAAGATGTGTCTTTCACCATCGCCCCGGGCGAAAAGCTCGCCATTGTTGGACCCACCGGTTCCGGCAAAAGCACCCTGATTCGTCTGCTCAGTCGATTTTACGATTTCGCAGATGATCAAATCTATCTCGACGGGCTTGACTTAAATCATATCCATTCTCATGACTTGAGACGACGAGTTGGTGTTGTCCTCCAAGATTTTCATATTTTTTCAGGCTCTATTTACGACAACATTGCCCTTGGCAACCCCAACATCAGTATGGATCGAGCAGTTCAGGCGGCCAAAACTGTCAACGCCGATGCATTTATTCAGAACCTGCCCCGGGGCTATGACACGGTACTCACCGAACGAGGTAATAATTTGTCCCAAGGACAACGCCAGCTGCTGGCGTTTGCCCGAGTGCTTGCTGCAGATCCTGAAATTTTGGTACTCGATGAAGCCACCGCCAATATAGACACTGAAACAGAGCTTCTTATCCAAGAAGCCCTACTGCGGCTCACGCAGGGTCGAACATCAATTTTAATCGCGCACCGCTTACAAACCATTCAAGAGGCAGATCGAGTGCTGGTGCTACAGGACGGCAAGGTGGCGGAAATCGGCACTCATCAAGAACTGCTAGATTTGCAAGGTTTGTACTACACCCTGCACAACCTACAATTTCAGGACTACGACGACTAAATTCGCGTGCTAGAATTTACTCATGCGCGATACCTTCAACCTTCCAGTTTCTAGCGGCGACAAGTTTCTCACCGCTGATGGCGTGGTTGCCATAAAAGACGGCATCAAAAAAGCCGCCCCATCAAACAACCCAAACACGCAATCCAACCCAGAGGAAATTTGTGCCTATCCGGTGGATCGCAAACCGCCCTGGCTGCGGGTCAAAATTGGCGGTGGCAAGGCATTTCAAATGGTTCGTGAGACGGTACATGCAAACCACCTCGCCACGGTTTGCGAAGAATCCCATTGTCCCAACATTGGTGAGTGTTGGAGTCATGGTACCGCCACCCTCATGTTGATGGGCTCTGTCTGTACCCGGGCGTGCAAGTTTTGCGCAGTAGACACGGGCAATCCACAAGGCCATCTGGACACAAACGAACCCGCCCACGCAGCCCAATCAGTACGTTTGATGAAGCTACGCTATGTGGTCCTGACTTCCGTTGATCGAGACGATCTAGCAGACGGTGGCGCGCAACACTATGCAGATTGCATAGTCGCCATCAAAAACAAAAACCCTGGGACGGCAGTAGAGGCACTCACCCCAGATTTTTCCGGAAACAAAGACGCCGTTGCCACGGTGGTACATGCAGGTGTAAATGTTTTCGCGCAGAACATTGAATGCGTAGAACGACTGACCCATAGGGTGAGAGATCCGCGCGCAGGATATGAACAAACCCTCGAAGTGCTGGCTCATGCCAAGTCACTTGCGGCCGACCTGCTGACCAAATCCAGTCTGATGGTGGGATTGGGTGAAACCGACAGCGAAATCGAACAAACCATGGCCGACCTGAGAAGCCACGCTGTAGATGTCCTCACGATTGGACAGTATTTGCGACCGACGCAGAATCATCTACCCATTCATCGCTGGGTGACGCCTGAACAATTTGCGCATTATCGCAAGCTCGGCCTGGGCATGGGCTTCACCGAAGTTGCCGCTGGGCCCTTGGTCCGCTCCAGTTATCGTGCCGATCGCATCCTAGATAAAAACAATTTGGGGCTCAAGGCTATTCCACTTCGACAGCTATAAGCTGCTCTATTACATCACTTTTTTGTAACATTATTGGCTGGCGATCACTACACTACGCCCTCGTTGCACTGTAAGACCAAAAATGTACGACACCATCACAACCCATTTGCTGACCAAGGCAGACGATCCAACTGGCATTCGATTGGTTAAATCCGAAGAGTTCGATGAGTGGTGCGCTACATTACCTGAAGCGGCCCAAACCTGGCTGGCCCGACAGGACTTTACCGCCAAGCCGAAGCAAGTAGCCTGGTTAGAAGACCACGCCAACAGTTTTGTCGTCGTCGGCTGGGATGGCAGCAATAATCTCAACACCTTGGGACATCTGCCCATGAGCCTGCCGGAAGGCGAGTATTGCATGGACACCCCAGTCTCAGATTTACAGTTGGTAGGATGGGGTCTCGGCGCTTACCAATTTACACGCTACAAAAATGCCAAGCGCACGCCCGCGCAGCTTCTATTGCCCGGCGCAGAATCGGACAGCAACAATCCAGCCAAGATCATTGCAACCGTACAAGCCACCTGCCTGAGCCGAGATTTAATCAACACCTCAGCAGCAGACCTTGCACCCAGTCATCTATTGGCCGAGGCGCTGGCCCTAGCAGATGAGTTTGATGCGACCTGCGAAGCAACAGTGGGTGATGAGTTGCTCGACAAAGACTGCGGGGCCATTCACGCGGTTGGGCGCGCAGCCCTTGACCCACCATGTCTAATCGATCTGACATGGGGTGACGAAAGTCACCCAAAGGTCACCCTGGTCGGCAAGGGCATCACCTTCGACAGCGGTGGTCTAAATCTAAAAAGTGCGGCAGGGATGCGCTACATGAAAAAAGACATGGGCGGGGCAGCAATCGCTTTTGGTTTAGCTTATCTAATCATGTCGCAGAAACTGCCGGTTCGCTTGCGCATGCTATTACCTTGCGCCGAAAATGCGGTGGCTGGCAATGCGTTTCGACCGGGTGATGTCTTGCACACACACAAGGGTCTCACCGTGGAGATCGACAACACTGATGCAGAGGGTCGTTTGGTTCTTTGTGATGCGCTGTCTATTGCCAATTTGGACAATCCTGAGATCATATTTGATTTCGCCACCTTAACCGGCTCCGCTCGCTCAGCAGTGGGTACAGAAATTGCGGCTATGTTTTGCAATGATGACCAGGTTGCCGATGCCTTGTCTGGGTTTGGTCGTGATCAGGATGATGCGGTGTGGCGCATGCCCTTACATCCAGGCTATGAGCATATGATCGACAGTAAGATCGCTGATATCGTTAATTCTGCTGCTTCACCCTATGCCGGATCCATCACCGCTGCCTTGTTTTTACAACGCTTTATCGACGATGTTACCTGGGTACATTTTGATGTCATGGCCTTCAATCCACGCTCACGTACAGCTCACCCAGAAGGCGGAGAAGCAATGGCACAACGTGCGGTATATGCCTACCTAGAAGAGCGTTATGCCGCTACTTAAGTCCCTTGAAAGTGCCGCATCCGGCACTGCTACGCCACTAGAAAAACTGCTAGACGAAGTGCCCTACAACGAGCAGGGTTTAGTTGCTGCAATCGCTCAAGATGCAACCACCAACAAAGTACTGATGCTGGGATGGATGGACAAGACTGCAATCAAGCGCACTTTGGATGAAGGATACGCCTGCTACTACTCACGCAGTCGACAAACCTATTGGCGCAAGGGTGAAACTTCAGGTCATGTGCAACAACTTGTTTCAATGCATTTTGATTGCGACGGGGACGCTATTTTGCTCACGGTGAAACAAACTGGCCCCGCCTGCCATACCAACCGCAATAGTTGCTTCTACTTAAAAGTACATGACAATCAGGTGTGGGTTGAATAACCAGATGGATATTTATTTACACAACACGGCGAGTGGACAAAAAGAAAAATTTGAGCCCATAAACCCAAGCCGCATCACCCTATATGTCTGTGGTCCTACCGTGTACAACTTTATGCATATTGGCAACGGCCGCCCCGCAGTTGTGTTTGATGTGTTGGTGAGATTGTTGCGCACTGCCTTTCCGGAAGTTGTGTATGCAGCTAATATTACCGACATAGATGACAAGATAAATGCCGCAGCACTGGAAAATGGTGAGTCTATTCAAGCGTTAGCCGACCGCTATACCGACGCTTACAACGGTGACCTGCAAACCTTAGGCGTGCAACCTGCGAGCCTCACACCCCGGGCTACCCACCACATCGATGAAATTGTCGAGATGATCAGCGAGCTGATTCGCTCTGACAACGCCTATGAAAACGAGGGTCATGTACTGTTCAGCGTGCCTTCCGACAAACAATACGGCAGCCTGTCGCGGCGATCTCTTGAAGACATGATTGATGGTGCTCGAGTAGAAGTAGCCCCGTATAAACGCGACCCAAAAGATTTTGTGTTGTGGAAACCATCTATTCAACCTCAGCCTGGCTGGCCAAGCCCTTGGGGTGTTGGTCGCCCCGGTTGGCACATCGAGTGTTCCGCGATGATTCGCAAGCATCTAGGCCAAACTATCGATATTCATGGTGGCGGTTCTGATCTGATCTTCCCGCACCATGAAAACGAAGCCGCCCAAAGTCGTTGTGCCAACAAAAACAAAGAGTACGTACGTTACTGGTTACACAACGGCATGCTCACCATGGGCGCAGAAAAAATGTCTAAATCGGTGGGCAACGTGCGCACCATACGCGAACTCGTAAAGCTCTATTCTGGAGAAGTTTTACGTTATGCCTTGCTGTCTGGTCAGTACCGCTCCCAGTTAGCCTGGTCTGAAGATTTGATCGCTCAAGCTAAGTCTAGCCTTGATAGCTTGTATCAAGCACTACGCGACAAGCCTAGTGACCTAGAAGTCAACTACGCAGCAGCAAACACCGAAAATTTCCCACCAACTGTGGTGTCGGCGTTGTGTGACGACATTAACACCCCTGCGGCATTGGCAGCCATGCACGAACTTGCTGCCACGTTACAACGAGCAACCACACCTGCAGCGA
>QIGT01000231.1 GCA_003230835.1 Gammaproteobacteria bacterium | reverse complement strand
AAAATGACCCAGCGCAAGTGTAAGCGTGATGCCACCCGCGCAGGCGCCGACCACATGTAGATTGTCTTGCTCGGTAATCTCCAGCGATGCCTGCAATGCAGCCTCGAGGGCCTCGACATATGTATCGAGGCCTGCGTGGCTGAGCTCTTTGTGAGGGTTGCGCCAAGAAACCACGAACACTTGTTGGCCTTGAGCTACAAGATAACCAACAACACTTTTTTGCGGTGATAGATCGTACAGGTAATATTTGTTGATCTGCGGTGGAACTATAAATATTGGCTTGGAAGAAACATTTTCCTGTGTAGGGGTGTACTGAATGAGTTCTATGAGTTCGCTACGATGGACAACGGAGCCTGGTGTGGTGGCCAGGTTCTTGCCTACATCGAAAGCAGATTTGTCCACTTGTGAAGGCATTTGATGGTTATTGATCATATCGTCGACGAAGTTACCAAATCCTTTAAGCAGGCTCATGCCATTGGTTTCTATTGCCTTTCGTATTGCGGATGGATTGCTGAGGAGAAAGTTGCTTGGTGCCAACGCATCGGCGACCAGATTAACGATGAACCGTGCTCTTTCTTGTTCGACACCTTGGAAGTCGCTGCGATCTACCCAATCATTTAGGCCCTGTTGGAACGCCAGCCAACTCTTCTTAGTAAATATTGGTAGTGCACTGTTGCTAAAAGCATCATCTTTAAAACGCCTATCTTTCGGGTGTGGCTCAAGCTCGCTAGAACCGCTGACGATATTCAACAGTTCTCGGTTGAATTTTGCGGCTTGTTCGATAACCAAATTAGGTTGCAGTAGGGCTTGTCGCAGAACTTTTGCACCTGCTTGCAATAGATCACCGAATCGCAATCCGATGACTGGATTGAGGGTCGTTGGAGCATCGAAATCATCTGTAGTGGGTTGTTTTTGCTCTGTCATTGTCAGCTTCCCCAGATCGTGCAGTGTAATCCCAGACTTCGATACAGATCCTAGCGCTAATCGGGAATGCTTGCCAATTGAACTTTCTCCAACCCTTTGTAAGGTACACGCTTATTGCGGTGAGTAAATACCTGCTCGATCTCTACATGTAGAAGGTTATTTAGAAAGCGTGCTAAGCGATTCGCCTAGGCAATAAAATCTAAGTTGAGTACGCCGATGCGTGGTTGCTCGTCGATACATATACCGATTTCGGCTGCCTTAATGTATTGGGCTTGTGGGTCTTCACATTGGAAAGTAATGCTGTGCAGTTCTTCTTGTGCAGCCCTGAAGAATTGGATAAATGTGCCGTCACTAAAATTCAGCGTTAGATGTTGGCCTTTTTGTTGTAGGGGGGTGGCCATGGTTCTAGACCATCGGTCGGCGAGAGTGTCAGGATCTGGTGACGACATTTGGCAGCCTATGATGCGTGTGACGTTGGTAGCTCTTTGATTGCGCCAATTTGACCCGCCCCATAACCAGTCTGCTGGGGGTCGCATTTCGTCGAATGAAACTATCGCGCCGCCGATGTCCTTAGGATGAATATGGCACGCGCTGACTTCGTCACGTTCTGTTTGCCATATTTTACGTAGCTTCATATCAGCAATTTGCCCCTCGAACTCAGCAAAGTTATCTACCTGCAAAAGTAACATATATCCACACGCCTGTGCCTGGCGGCGGGCGAGGCTGCGGCCGACAGCGGTATTTTCCTTAGCGGGTGCCACTATTTCTAGAAAGCTATCACCAATGCTCATGACCGAGTTCACCAGGCCGAATTCCGCGACGCCAGGGTCTTGATAGTCTTTGTCTATACCGAGTAACTCAAATAGCTGTTCGCGGTAGGGGTTAAGGTTTTCTGCCGCCAGTGCGATTTGCCTGAGTTTCATCTACTGAGTTTCATCCATAAGAGGCTCACTTGGTTGTGTGATGAAGCAGTATATCTACTATTGCAAAGTGGTGTAACTAAATGAAAATTGCCGTGTTAAGTTAACCCAATAAAATATAGCCGAGGATATGTGTAATGAGTGATAGCGTACCTATTGGGGTGACGTTTGGCAGTTTGTCTATACTGGGATCTAGGGCTGTCATTGATATTGCCAAGCAAGCAGAGGCGTTAGGCTACCGATCGCTATGGACTGTAGAGGCGACTGGGACTGATGCCTTTACGCTGCTGGGCGCAGCCTCTGCAGTAGCACCCACACTGGATCTGGCGACGGGTATTATTCCTGTGCAACTGCGAACGCCACCTCTCGCCGCTATGACAGCAGCCTCACTGCAAGCTCTAAGCGTGAATGCCAATATTTGGTTAGGTGTGGGTGTATCGGCCCCGGGCATCTTAAAACAGCATGGTCAAGCGACCGCCGAGCGTCCCATCGCAATGATGCGTGAATATGTTGCCTTATTGCGTGAGTGCTTATCTGGGGAATCGGTTACCTTCGAAGGTGATTTTTGGCAGGTAAAGCGATTTCGTTTGGCGGTAAGATTGGGTGAACGTCGACCAAAAATTGTCATGGCCGCGCTCAATCCACAAATGTTGAAACTGGCCGGAGAAATCGCTGATGGGGTGCTGTTGAACTACATTCCCGCAACCCATGTTGCTGAATCTGTTGCCACTGTGCGCAAAGGTGGTAACGCTAAAATATTTGCCTATGTGCATGCGGCGGTAGGAGAAATGGATCGGTGTGCTCGATCAGCCCGCAAAGACCTCTTCGGTTACGCCATGGCGGACGGCTATGCCAATATGTTTCGCCGCGCAGGGTTTGGTGATGAGGTTGATGAGTTGCGCGAACGACAGGCCCAGCGCGATAGAGATGGTGCTATCGCCGCGGTGTCTGAGCGCATGATTCAGGCGATAAACTTCATAGGGTCGCAGCAACAGGTCGGCGATTTCATGCGCAGCTACATCGAGGCAGGGGTTGAACATCCAATACTTATGCCTATGCCTTGGGGAGATGATCGTATGGCGGTGACCCAAAGCACCATGGCCGCAGCCATTGGTGCTAGCTACAACACTTAGGTTAGCGCCAACCAAGCCAATGCGCCGACAATAAGACCTGGAATTCTTTGCAGCCCTGGGTCTTTTAGTTGTGCTTGCAACTCTTCATCGGCTTCGCCAGATTCCTGAGTGCGAAGTACTATGGGAACTTCGAAGACAGCGACGTTTACTGCCTTGCCTAAGGCGGTGGCGATCAATAAGGCGCCTGCCCAAGTATCAATGGGAACTAACAGGAGCAGCACTACGACCAAAACCCAGTTGGCCACGATGCCGCCGAGGCTCATCCAGGTAAATTGTTTGACCGAATTGTTGGTCATATCAAAGTTAAACATGAAGTAGAATCGAATGGGTTTTGGTGCCACGGGTGATTTGGCGCCGCTCAGTCTGGCGCCGAGCAGATGCCCCCACTCGTGAACTAGAGAAGAAATAACGGAGCCCGCGACAAAGGCATTTCCCAGTGCAACGATGTGTGCCAAAACCATACCGCTCTGATTAGCCCACCAATCGGCAGCGCCATAAAGTGTCAGGGCAACTAATACTGCAGTTGCATGCCAACTGCCAATACGTCGCATGCGGCTGTAGTCTTTTTTGCTGTCGAAGGATGAATCGGCAGCAGCTTGCTGCGGCTGCTCCTGGTCGTCTACACTGCCTACTGCTTCAGCCATGATCAAATGTCCTTAATCTTTATCAAATCATTTGGTGAATAGAAAACTATCCTAGCAGAACTGAGCGGCTTACTTTAGTCCTGCCCTGAACTTTGGGGACTGACATGCTCGCTTTCTAGTAAACGAGCACCGCGCAAAATGCCACCCATGGAGTAGTTGCCTTCATGACACGCGTACTCGTACACTTTTCCGTTGCTCGCCCGCCACATGTATTCACCACTCCAGGGCGCGGTCCAAACGGTGTTGTCTGCAACAGTGAATTGATAGAGTAGGTCACCATTGTCGGTTCGGGTAAAGTGTTCCACTACGTGCATGTTTTCTGACCCGCCTCGTGCCTGACCAGAATCAGCTCGAAAATTTGTGGTGTCCACCACCAGTGTATTGCCCTCCCACCAACCTATGGAGTCGCCAAGATACGAGCGCACGTTAGCTGGCTGGTGTTCTGCATTGAGGCGGATAATGCGTGCATCGTGCACCATTTCAATGAGAATCATCACATGGTGTTCAGATTGCACGATGCGTTTGTAGTTGTTGTATAAGCTTGGAAATGTAGGTGTCGCGCCGGTGAAGCCGACAATGCAGCGTTCCGATATGCCTAACATTTCTGGGCCGTCGTATGGACCAGGACCTTCTATGTCTAACCACCATGCACTGCCATCATTAGCGCGACGAAGCTTGCGTCGTTCTGCAAAGCGCTCCATTGCAGCTTCTGTGGGCGCTGGCAGCCGACCATTTTTAGGGTCGAAAATGATTGAGGTCCGAAATTTTCCATCTACGGAGAAGACATCCTCGCCTTGGTCGATCCAAAAATTGTTGTAACCCCCGACGTTCCCGGCACCACTGGTTTCTCTGAACTCGTCCCCTGTGCCCACGGGAGAGGCACCGCCGGAAGGAGGCGCTTGGGTAATGGGTCCTCGATTTTTGTCGCGATCAGCAATGCGTTGCTGATTCTTTGTGACAATTTCTTCTGCTTGCTCACGAGTGAGTTCAAGGCTATCGCCAAATTCTTCTGGACGCTGTAGTGGGGTGAGGGTGGAAACGTCAAAGGTGCCGGAAATGTTTGGGTGTCCCCACGCGGTTAAGCCGTTATCTTTAGCCTTCGCTTGGACAGAATAAAGTGTACTGATGAGCAATGTACCCACGCAGAAAATTGAACGGATATACATAGCTGCCCCCTTCACCTATGTTAAGGGTTATCATGTTGGGCGTTTTAAACCAACTATTCAATTGAAACAATACTTGTATTCCCAGATCGAAATTGTGCTTTCTGCCATTGCCTATGCGAGGCATGGTTAAATTTATGAACAGCGCATTGATCGTCGGTGGTGGAATTGGAGGCTTAACGGCGGCTTTGTGTCTGGGCAAGTTTGGCGTCCACGTTCGCGTATTCGAGCAGGCGAAAGAATTTGACGAAATTGGTGCTGGTATTCAATTGAGTCCAAATTGCACGCGAGTGCTTTTTGATTTGGGTTTAGAACAAGCCTTGATGGCCATTGCCTTTGTACCTTTGGGCGGGGAGATGCGTAGCTGGCGGACAGGCAAGATACTAACAAGTAGCATCTTGGGTGAAAGTGTTTCGCAACGTTATGGTTTTCCATACTTGCATGTGCACCGAGCCGACCTCATGCAATTGTTGGTTGCTGCCGTTCGAGCAAATTCCAATATCGAATTGAATACCCAAGCAACGGTGACTCACTTTGAGCAGGACGATGTTTCGGTGGCTGTCGAAGTTGATGGCCAGCGACATGTGGGCGGTGTCCTGATAGGTGCTGATGGCATTCACTCGGTGATACGAGAAGGCTTGTTTGGAAGAAGCTCGCCATCGTTTACAGGCAACGTCGCTTGGCGCGCACTGGTGCCCGTAGATCGACTCCCTAAGGGTCTTATTCAGCCTATGGCGACCGCTTGGTGGGGGCCAGCTAAACACTTTGTTCACTATTATGTAAGACGGGGTGAAATGGTGAATTGTGTTTGTGTTGTGGAGAAAAAAGGCTGGGAGATCGAATCTTGGACTCAGCGCGGCGATTTACAGGAACTCAAGCAAGACTTTGCCGGTTGGCATGAAGACGTGCAAGTGCTACTTGATGCCGTGCAAGACAACAGCTTATATAAGTGGGCGCTGTTTGATCGGGCGCCGATGCAGCAGTGGGGTATGGGTAGGGTGACATTGTTAGGCGATGCTTGTCATCCGACATTACCCTTTATGGCCCAGGGAGCGGCCATGGCTATTGAAGACGGCGCTGTGCTGGCTCGTTGTTTGAACGGTGGCCTGCACGAGAAATCAACAGATGTGCCTGGTCAGCTCAATCGCTACGCTGCTTTGAGGCACGAGCGAACCGCGAAAATACAATTAGGCTCGCGCAAGAATGCAAAAATCTTTCATATGTCAGGCTTGCGGGCCTGGGTGCGTGATCAAGCGGTTAAGAAAATAGGTACCGCCAGCCGAATGCATGCGTTGTTTAGCTACAACGCATTAGAAGAACATTAGTTTGCTTCTATATTGTTTCTGAAAAGATCATACGCTAGGACCAGAATACCCATCGGCAATCCAACTGCCGTGAAAACCATAAGGTACGCGCTGGGGTAGTTGGACCTGCGCCAGCGGTTTAGAAAAATCTTGGGCATCTAGAATTTGTAGGAAGCTTGAGTCTTTATTCGTGTCATACACATAGCTCATCAAGAAACCGTCATCTTCTTGTTTGGCGTGTTCTCGCGGAATGAAAAATGCCTCGCCACTGTGCTGGCCAGGTTGAAGTTTAAACTCCATAGACTCACCTGTTTTCAGGTCGTGCTTGATAATACTTGGGAATGCGTTAGGGGTCACTGCCACGGCATAACCATAACGGTAGGGTTTGCTGTTCAAGTCTGGGTGACAACGCGGAAATTCCTGCGTGCGATCGCTGATTTGAACTTCAGACACCTTGCGGGTTTTTGGGTTGACGGTCCATTGATGCAGCGTCGGTAGGCTGTCGCCAAAAGGTCCATAGTTATCGAGCAGAAAGATGCTGTCGTATTTGCACACATCAAGGACCACCTGTCCGCTGCTGTCTTCGTAGGCGTTCATTGCGTGAAAAACGTAACATGGATCAATCGGCGACCAAATCACTTCACTGGCGTCACCGTTTCTAGGTAGCAAACCAATTCTAGGTTCGTGCATCAGATCCCACGCAAAGGGAAGGTTCATGCCGCGCTCAATTAGGGAGGAATTAATGGTTACGGGCAGGTCGTATATCACCACATAGTTTTCGGTCAGACTCATATCATGAACCATGATCATGCCTGGAACAGGTATCTTAGTTGTTTGCTTAACTCGCCCATCGCGTCCCACATGAACGTGCATAATGTGTCCTTGCCAGGCCGGCCACTTATAACACATGGCGTGTAGATCGCCGGTGTCTGGATCTATTTTGGGATGGGCGGTGAAGCCATAGTCGGTGAGGGAGCCAAAGAAATTGTTTACCCCAATTGTGTCGAGTTCGTAAGAGAGTTCCATGGGTGGCGGACCTGATTCGACAAGGGCCCAAGTACGATCTGCATGCCCTATGATATGGGTATTGTTTGAATTCGCTAGGTTCCGACCGGCGAGATCTTCGCCAAAACCTGCCACCATGCTTTCATTGCGAACCCAGCGGTTTCGATACCACACCGCCTTACCTTCTTCTAATTTCACCCCGTGAATCATGCCCTGACCACTGAACCAATGGTGGCGGGCGAGATCTACCGGGCCAATTGGATTGGGACCATTACGCAGGTAGCGTCCGTTGAGTTCTTTGGGTAACTCTCCTGTAATGGGTAAGTTTGTTGCGGTGATTTCCTTTTGCACCGGCGCAAAATTATTCGCCAGGTAGGGTGCAGTGCTGTTGATATCTGCCCAGGGACTAGAATTGGCAAAGCTATTTCGAGACATAGTGGAGAGAGGCAAAGTTGATGCCAGCGCACCGGATGCTGCTAGAAATTCGCGTCGCTTCATGGGTCACTCCTAATGGTGATGTTGGGCAGGTGGTAGACGCCTAATCATGCACTCAATTATGGGTGCTGTCACGGCGGTGTAGGGCAGCTAAGAGCTTATAGGTATACTAAAATTTCAGGGTAAGGATGGCGATTTCATGAATCGATTAAGTGATTGGCCTGTATGGAGCTTAGTGGTGTTGGTCGTGATGTTAGGCTGTGGCTCACAACAGCCAGCGGGTTTGATGGCGGACAATGCTCGTGTGCGGAGTCTTATTGCCGGTAGCGACAAAACCGTGGGTTATGTGAGTTTTACCAATTATTCCACTGATGCGGTCACACTGATTGGTGCTCATAGCGATGATATTAGAACGATAGAGTTCCATGAAACCACCCAAATAGACGGAATGATGCGCATGCGGCGGTTAACATCAATGGAAATTGCAGCAGATCAATCTCTGTTGCTGCAACCCGGCGGTAAGCATCTGATGCTTTTTGGTGTTAAGACGCTGTCCGCAACTGTCAGCATAGAATTCACTACTGCCACCGGGCTGATAATCCCGGTGATGTTTGAGGTGGTCGACTTCCGCTTGCCCAGCTAAGTCTTACAGTCTCCGCTACGGGTACCTTTGGCAGTGGTGGTCATTTGCATTTCCATACCGCTAATGCTCATTTCCATTCTATTGGTCATTTCAAAACCAGTGGCGGTGTAGGAGCCGCTTCCAAGTATCACCACTTTACCGGCTCCGGGTATTACACACTCCATGTTCATGGTGATTTCACCATTTTCGTATGAATAATCGATCATGGTGCAGTCTTGCTGAGATTGTTGTTTGTCTAGAAATGCATCTGGTCCAGATTCAAATGCGCCTTGTGTGATGCATTCTTGAGAGTGGGTGGTGCGAGGTACAGGTAAGGCCGAATTTTCGATATTTACCACCACATCGTATAAACCAGCCTTGGGTTTCGTATCACCCCAGGCCCCATTGGAAATGGCGAGCACTGCAATCATGGCGAGTAGTGAAGTGATTAGACGACTTTGTGCGGTATTCATTGGTACTCCTTGGTTCAGTGCAGAGTTTAGTTTCGAGCAGGTACTTCTTGCAAGTTCTGCCAAGAGGTCCAGGTCCTGCGGCCATTGGTTTTTAGCATGGTTCGTTGTAAATCAGGGTAGTGAACAACATCTGTTGCCCAGTTTTCCCCACCCATGAGGTACACCAAGTCTTGGCTGCCGGTATTGCGCATGCTGTGGGCGGCGGAAGGTGTCCCAAACCCCATAAAGTCACCGGCACCAATTGAAAATTCTTGTTCACCAATTTTTGCTGTTCCACTGCCTGAAAGTACGTAGATAAATTCTTCATCCGCCTCATGATAGTGATGGGTGGTCGAATCTCTGCCAGGTTCTAGGCGAACTAAGTGCACACCTATTCGCTGCATACCGGTTTCTTTGCTGAGGTTATGTGAATGGCGAATGGCATTGTCGTTGAACTGATGCTGGGTGCGGATTTCGGGTAGCCGCTCAATGTCGGTGCGACTGATGAAGTGATCGGTCATGTCTATGTGCTCCTATTATGTACGCTCTTGATGCTCTTTAATGATACAGGGGGAGATTCCAGCCGAGTAGCCATGGCGGAGGTGGCCAATGTTAGGGCCTGGCGTTTGCTGAAATTTTCTTTGGCCTCTGGATGAGGTGTTCTTGAAGTTTGCCAGGAGGCGAAACCGTCGTACCAAGTGAGTAACATGATTGCCACGACGCCTTCTTCACTTCCATTGGGCTGGAACAACCCTAAAGGTTCGGCGGCATAAGAAGTGTCATTTTCGAAAGTCTCCCAAGCTTGCTTTGACAGGGTGACCAGTGCTTCCACGTGATCTTCCATCACGAAAAATCGGCGAAAAACATACAAGCCTTGTTTGTGGCAAGGAGTTGCATTGGTGGGTCTTGCGGTTGGTGTCCATAGCTCAGAGGAGACCTGGTAAGAATTAGATTGCACCAGCTTTTGTGGGTCATCTTCGACACTGACAACAATGAGTTGATTGCTCGCTGGACCAAACAACCCACTGAATGCCCCCCATAAACTGCCCTGGTACAGTTCACCTTGAGCGACCTTGTCGACCAGGGCTCGATTGTGGTTACTTTTGTCCAATAGCACTTGGTAGTTGAAGATCAAAACTGCATAGCCTCGTTTGGGGTTTGATTGAATCGGTCATGGCAATTGTGTCGACCACGCTTGCAAAGCGCAATGGACTTGGTAAGGATTGACAGCAGATTGTGGAGGGAATTTTGACTGAGCCATTCATTGAATCAGAGATGTTGGGCGCCACCCGTTGGACGTCTGCCGCTATATGCGACCTAGTTGACGAAAATAAAGGCAGCATCGATCCGCGTATATATACCGATGAACAACTCTATCAGCTCGAGCTTGAGCGAATTTTTGGTCGCGCTTGGTTATGTGTCGCCCACGAAGCACAAATACCCAATGCCGGGGACTTTTTCTCTACCTACATGGGTGAAGATCCGGTGTTGGTTGTGCGTCAAGTTGATATGAGCGTAAAGGTTCTTCTGAATCAGTGTCGGCATCGGGGTATGAAACTGTGCCGGGCCGATCTGGGTAACGCTAAGGTCTTTAGTTGTTCTTACCACGGTTGGTCTTATGCCATCAACGGCGATCTGATTCGGGTGCCGCGTGAGGAAGAAGGTTATAAAAACAAGCTGATCAAATCGGATTGGGGCGCCATAGAGGTTGCTGCGGTAGAGTTGTATCACGGTCTGATTTTTGCTACATGGGATCCCCAAGCGCCTAGTCTTAAAACCTATTTAGGCGATGCTGCCTACTATTTAGATACCTTTTTAAGCCGCCATGACGGTGGCACAGAAATTATTGGTGGGGTGACAAAGTGGGTGGTTAAAGCCAACTGGAAATTTGCTGCGGAACAATTTGCTTCTGACATGTATCACGCCCCGTTGTCGCACTTGTCTGCCACGCTTGCTGCTATGCCCGAGGGCACATCTGTGTCGAAAGCGGAGTGGAAGGGTACTGGCTATCACGTGAGAACGCACCAAGGAGGCCATGGCACTGGCTTTTTTAGCGCGCCTACGGAAGCTGCGCAGATGGAAAACATCCAAATACTGTTTGGTTGGATGGGTGAAGATGCATCGAAATACTATTATACCCAGGCGGCTGAAAACCTTCGGCAACGCAGAGGTGATGCGCCCTTAGTGATCAATGGCGCGCATATGACGATATTCCCGAACCTGTCATTTTTGCCCGCCATACAAACATTGAGGGTGTGGCAGCCACGTGGTCCTAACGAAATTGAAGTGTGGGCCGTCACCATAGTTGATAAAGCCGCACCCCAGGCTGCTAAAGAACAATGGCGCTTAGGCAACATTCGAACCTTCAGCGCGGGTGGGGTGTTTGAGCAGGATGATGGTGAAAATTGGGTAATGATACAGGATGTGCTGAGAGGCTATCGCGCGCGTAAAACAGCCCTGAACACAAGTATGGGTCAAGGTTTTGCGAAGCCTCACGAACATTACCCTGGCATTGTTGGTGACGTGTTTAGCGAAGAGGCGGCAAGAGGTTTGTACAGCCATTGGGCGAAAATGTTAACCACTGATAAATGGGCGACACTTTATGACTGATATTGTTATGACTGCTACTGTTGTCCCAGACAGTCAAGTTACGCCGGAACTACAATATCGAGTTGAACAATTTTTGTATCTTGAATCTAGGCTGCTGGACGATAGAAAATTTCGATTGTGGTATGACATGTTAGACGACGACTTGCGTTACACCATGCCGATACGACAAAATCGACTTCGACGCGAACAGCATTTAGAATATAGTGGTGCAGTCGAGGCACAGTTTTTCGATGAGACCAAAAAAAGTATCGATATGCGTATTAGACGCTTAGAAACAGGTTTCGCGTGGGCAGAAGATCCACCGTCTCGCACGCGACATTTGGTCACCAATGTCACCATATTTCATGTCTGTAATGAGAAGATCCAATTGTCAGCCTATTTTCATGTTTATCGATCACGGTTAGAACGACAGATTGAACACTTTGTGGGGCAGCGTACCGACTGCCTTAAAATTACAGGTGATTCGTATTCGTTGTTGGCTCGAGAAATTCGGCTAGATCAGAGCACGTTAATGACCAACAGCCTGAGTTTTTTCTTCTAGTGGACCACTATGCGGCTTGCTAACAAAGTAGCCCTGATTACGGGCGGAGGCAATGGCTTAGGGCTTGCAATTGCTCAGGCTTTTTTGCGTGAGGGCGCCAGCGTCACCATCATGGACCGCTCTGCACAACGGGTGCAGGCGTTCTGCGAATTGCCTGGGCAAGTGGATGGTATCGTGGGCGATGTCAGCCATGGCGATGATCATCGACGAGCCGTAAAACAAGTCGTCGAACACTGGGGTGGACTGGATATCTATGTTGGTAACGCTGGTATTTGGGATTACAGCAAACCAAGCTATCGCATGAGTTTGGAAAACATTGATGACGCCTTTGATGAACTGATGAGTATCAATGTTAAAGGTTACATTCTAGGCGCCCGAGCGAGCTTGGCGGCTTTAGTAAAACGTAAAGGGTGTATGTTGTTTACATTGTCTAATGCGTCCTTTTACCCAGATGGTGGTGGGGTTTTATATACGGCATCAAAACACGCCGCGTTGGGTGTGGTGCGTCAGTTGGCGTTTGAATATGCACCCCATGTGCGGGTTAATGGTGTCGCTCCAGGGGCCATGGATTCAGATTTACGCGGCCCCCAGAGTTTGAATATGAGCGAACGCTCGATTCACTCAATACCAGTAGACAATGCCTTGGCGGGAAACCTCCCCATCGACCATTGGGCAAGCCCTGAGGAATGCGCCGCTGCCTATGTGTACCTGGCTTCGAGTAGCGAGTCAGGTTATGCCACTGGGTCAGTACTGCAGGTAGATGGTGGTTTTGGTGTGCGTGGCTTAGGTCGCGCACGCTTAGGAGATGATCTGGATGAATGGAGTGATGAAGTT
Source organism: Gammaproteobacteria bacterium (assembly GCA_003230835.1). Classification (GTDB taxonomy): domain Bacteria; phylum Pseudomonadota; class Gammaproteobacteria; order Pseudomonadales; family Azotimanducaceae; genus UBA4421. The sequence goes on along the minus strand of QIGT01000231.1, from coordinate 1,420 downwards.
GAATAGTCTGGGCTCGTTAAAGTTTGGCTTAGCCATACCTGCTAACTTTTGGAACCACAGCCAGGATACCCAGGTGCAATTGGTCGCAGACATTGCAGCATCTCAGTTTGAACACATATACATGGCAGATCACGTCTCCTTTCGCGACGGTTCTGGTACAGACGGTTTTGTTGAAGTGGCCGCTTTGTCGGCGATGCATCCGCATATAGGGGTGATGATTAGTGTTTATCTTTTGCCCCTTCGGCATCCTCTTCCGGTAGCACGTCAGTTGGCCACCATGCACAAGATTGCACCGGGTCGCATGATGTTGGGTGTCGGCATTGGTGGTGACGATCGTCACGAGGTAGAAGTTTGCGGTGTGGATCCGCGAACACGTGGTGCGCTCACGAATGAATCCTTGGGCATCATTCGGCAGCTCATGGGCGGGGGAAAAGTAAATCGCAGCGGTGGCTTTTTCGAGTTAACGGACGCGCAGATCAAACCGGTGGTTGGTGATGGGATCCCCATTATTGTTGGCGGACGTTCTGATGCTGCCCTGGATCGAGCTGCAGAGTACGGTGACGGTTGGATTGGCGTATGGTGTTCGCCGCAACGTTATGCCCAGGCGTTAACCAAGGTGGCGCAAGGTGCATCCGCGTGTGGCCGAGAGAATGTTAAATGGCTGCATGGATATCAACCTTGGGTAGGTGTTGCGGACAGCGCTGAAGAAGCGCGGGCGTTGGTAGCAAAGGCCATGGAAATTTTTTACAAAGTTCCCTTCGAGAAATTTGAACGTTATGTCCCCTATGGCACGCCGGATGAAGTTGCAGCGCAACTTAACCCGTATGTTGATGCTGGGTGCCGCCTAATGAATTTGAAAGTGGTGGCCGCTAATGATGCAGAAGAGGTGCGAGGTGGTGCTGCAATACGCCAGCATATGCTTAATCACTTTGCGCAAACCTCTACTTCATAAAACACCGCATAAAACACGCCCGGCTTTGCCCGCGGAGGGCTGACTATTTAGAGACGAATATTTCCTTTTGTGCTCGGCGCAAAAATACCAGTCCGATGACGGCGTTGAACAAAATGAAAAAGTTGTGTTGCACCAACCCGAATGCAGACATCTCGGCTGGAAACTCTGGAAACAACACAACCCACATAGAGACAGCAACTGCTCTAAATGGCCCGGGCACCGAAGCTCCGAAAAAGATCACGGGGAGCAGGCCGAGCATTTGCAAATAGCTCAGCTCCACACCAAATAACGAGAGCGCTTCTGCATACACAATGACTGCACCCAACAAGGCAGGTGAGCGAAGCAGTAGGATGATGAAATACTGGCGCAGTCGTGCTTGTCGAAAGGCATACAATATATCCCGTTCTCGTAGTTTCGAGTTAGGTAAGATGAGCCCGCGAAAGTATAAGTAGAAAAGCGTGAATGTAA
>QIGT01000395.1 GCA_003230835.1 Gammaproteobacteria bacterium | reverse complement strand
ACCTGTGCTTTAGAGTGTTTTTACATGTTCTATTGAAATAATATATGATATTGTAATAGTATATATTATATGCGATTTGCTGGAGTAAACTGAATGCGGTTGGTGCGTTATGGGGAAGAAGGCTTAGAGAAACCAGGTTTGCTAGATGACGATGATCAAATCCGGTCACTTGCTCCGCTAGTAAGGGATATAAATCCAGAACTACTGGCGGCGGATGCGAGGACAATACTCAACGCGATAGACCCGACAAAACTGCCTATCGTTGATGCTAATTCCCGGCTGGGGATGCCTGTTGTTGGTATCAGACAAATTATCGCAGTGGCAGGCAACTATCGGGCCCATGTTGAAGAACGTGGCAAATCGCAGCCAACCGAGCCGATGATTTTCCATAAGTCGATAGGTTCCCTGTGTGGCCCAGCCGATGACATTATCTTGCCCCCCGACACTGAAGAGAATGATTGGGAAGTAGAGCTTGGCATTCTTATTGGAAAGACTGCACGTCGGGTTTCTGAAGATGAAGCGCTAAATTATGTTGGTGGCTATTGTGTCCTTAACGACATTACTGAGCGTCATTGGCAACACCAGCGTGCTGGGCAGTTTGGTAAGGGAAAAAGTTTCGATAGCTTTACCCCCATTGGACCTTGGTTGGTGACCCCTGATGAGGTTGGAAATCCGCAAGCACTTAACTTGTGGTTAGACCTTAATGGCAATCGGCGACAAGAAGCCTCGACGGATGAAATGGTATATGGAGTGGCTAAAATTATAAGCTATATCAGCCAGTTCATGACCTTAGAGCCGGGTGATCTAATTGCATCGGGAACCTGTGGGGGTGTGGGTGCTGCCTGTAGTCCGCCGGAATTTTTGCAGCCTGGCGATGAACTCAAATTTGGAATATCTAAGCTTGGTGTACAGCAACATGCTGTAAGTCGGGTTTGAAGGAGACAATAGTGATTGATCAACAAGTTAAAGAAAATGATGCGAAAGTAAATCAGGCAGTTGAAAGACCAGAAGAACAAGTTTCGTCGGTTGCTGACTACTACGCGTTACGTAAAAAGTGGAGCCAGCAAACTCCCACTCCAAAACTGATGCACAGTGCGCAAGCGCCAGTACTCATGGATGGAGATCAGAATATCAAATTGCTGCTCAGCGGTGAAGATAGCGCTGGGCGTTTCATGGTCTCGCTGATCACTTTGATGCCCGGCTTTGGGCCGCCTCCACATCATCAGCCCAACGAGGACGAAATATTTTTGGTTGTCGATGGTGAGGTTGAAATCACCATCGGTGAAGTAACGCAAGTTGTAGGAAAAGGAGACATTGGATACGCACCGGCGAAAACAACCCACTCTTTCAGTGCAGTTGGTGACAAGCCGGCAATACTCTTTTCTATCAACAGCCCTGGGGGTCACGAAAGGGGATTTGAGTTCTTAAGTAAGGCGGTTGCTAACGGCGAACCGGTAGAAGAAGCGATGGCTGGATTGGTAAATTACGATTTTGTCATCGATGAACTCGACAACGATGAGAACAACGAACAAATTGGGGTTTGACCTGGCTGGCAATAGCCTGCCGATGGGTGTTAGCCAAACAATTTAATCGCTTGGTAGCCTCTAAAAGGTATCAGGTGATGTAGAAGTCTATTTATAACCACGGCGGGTAATAATGTCTCAGAAAAAATTTAACGTAAAGATTCTCGCGGCGGGACTAATGTTAGTGGTGCCTTTTTGTCAGGCAGTGGCAGAAGAAATCGATACCACGCGTTATTCGACGGTGCTTGAGGAAGTGATCGTCACGGCTCAGAAGCGTTCAGAAAATACGACCGACGTGCCCATTTCTATTACCTCGGTATCAGGAGATGAGCTCGCCGCACGGGGGATTACTGATACTTCACAACTGTCTAAAGTTGTCCCCGGTTTTATTTATCAAACGTCAACGTTTGGTTCGCCAATATACTACATTCGTGGTGTCGGTTTTGCTGAAACTACTCAGGCCGTTAGCCCGGCAGTTAGTGTATATGTTGATCAGATACCCATTCCCGTTTCAACCATGGCGCGCGGAGCTATACTAGATTTGCAAGGCCTTGAGGCGCTGAAAGGTCCTCAAGGAACCTTGTTCGGCCAAAATGCCACCGGTGGTGCCATTAATTATATTGCTGCTAAGCCTACCGACGAATTTGTCTCAGGGCTCGAATTAGACTATGGACGCTTTAACTCGCTTCACATTGGAGGATTTGTCAGCGGGGCGTTAGGTGAGACGTTAAAAGCAAGATTATCTGCTCGCAGCGAAACGCGTGGTGATTGGCAAAAAAGCTCTAGCAGAAGTGATGAGATTGGCGAACGTGACTTTACCGTTGCTCGCTTGCTGCTTGAATGGGAGCCATCAGAGTTTTTGCGTTTTGGGATCAATATCAATGGCTGGCGGGATAAATCTGATTCCCAAGCGAATCAGTTTATTGGTTTCAGGTTTGGTGTACCTTGTCCTGGCCCGGGTCTACAAGCTGCGTGTGATGCTTTAGTTGCGCAACCTTTGTCGCCGGAAAACCCGAGAGACGCTGACTGGACACCTGACCGTAACTACGCGGCAGACGATGAATATTTCCAGGCTTCCGTTCGGGCCGACTGGGACCTCACAGGGAACATGACTCTCTCTTCCTTATCGTCATACTCCGACTACAGCTCAATGTCGCCGTTTGACACCGATGGCATGGCCTACAATGATTTAACGGTTGTCGGGGACGTTGACATCGATGCATTCAGTCAAGAGCTACGCATTGCTGGCGAGCTCGACAATGGCATTACCTGGATGGTTGGCGGGAATTATCAGCGAGTTGACTCCAGCGAAGTGCAACTTAGCGATGTCGGCTCCACAAATTCCGCGGGCTTTGATTTCCTCACTTCAATAAATCGTCAGGACGTGACCACTAAGGCTGGCTTTGTGAGTCTTGAGGTCCCTCTGGGTGAGCGATTTAAGATATTAACTTCTGCACGTTATACAACAGAAGATCGTGACTTTAATGGGTGTGCCCAGGATGTGGACGGTGGGCTTGCCGCATTGGTGGGGATTTTCTCAAACTTAAGAAATGGACTACCGCCCGTGCCTCCGGCCTTTATCGAGCCTGGGACTTGTGTGACCCTCAGTTTGGAGACCGGTTTACCACTTGGTGGTCTGGTTTTTGATTCATTGTCGGAAGATAACTTCTCCTGGCGCGCCAGTTTGAATTTTAAGCCCGACGACAACTCGCTGGTGTATTTCACTGCGAGCAAAGGGTATAAATCGGGCTCGTATCCGCTTTTACCGGCAATATTTGATGCCCAATTCCAACCAGCGACCCAAGAATCTGTGCAGGCGTTTGAAGTGGGATTTAAAGCAACTTTTGCTGATCAGCAGGTGCGCTTAACTAGTGCGCTGTATTTTTACGACTACAACGATAAGCAAGTGCGTGGATTTGTTGACGTCGGCTTTCCGTTCGGAAATATACCAGTTCTTGTAAATGTTCCCGAGTCACAGGCTTGGGGTGTTGAAGTAGAGATTACCGCGATACCGCTTGAAGGTTTGACGTTAAGTGGAGGAGTTAACTACCTTAACTCTGAAGTTACGGGGGATTTTAGTACCCCTGATCCGCTTGGTGACATTTCTAATATTAAAGGCGAAGAATTTCCCATGGCACCTGAGTGGCAGTTTAATGGCGACATCGAATACCGCTTTTCTGTTGGTGGCCAACTCGATGCTTACGTTGGAGTAAGCCCCAGTTACCGATCAACAACCAAATCTGCCTTTGGCACTAACCCGCTGATTGAGGTAGACAGCTATCTACTGGTGGATGTTAGAGCAGGTGTTGAAACTATTGACGGCAAGTGGCGTGTTGAAGCATATGGCAGGAACGTGACGGACGAATATTATTGGACCCAAGCAACCCGCGAAATTGATGCCGTTACCCGGTTAGCTGGCATGCCTGCTACCTATGGGCTACGTGTGAATTTTAGTTATTAAAATGCCTTCTGTATGTTTTGACTTAAATATCACCGACGGTGTTGCCCATATTGTGCTGAAACGCGGCAATGAGCTAAACACCATGGTGCCCGCCTTCTGGCAGGAACTACCGGAGATGGTTCGTGGGATTGATGCCGGGGCTGAGGCTCGCGTGATCGTAATTTCTTCCACCGGCAAACACTTTACTGCCGGTATGGATTTGAGTGTTTTTGACCTAACCGGTAGCTTGTTAGAATCTGACCCGGATGACCCTCAGTACATTGGCCAAAGGCGCGAGGCTTTTCGGCGTCTGATCGCAGCGTTGCAAGACACCTTTAATGTCCTTGAAGCAGCGCGTATACCGGTGCTGGTTGCCGTGCAAGGCGGTTGTATTGGCGGCGGCATGGATTTGATCTCGGCAACAGACATACGTTATTGCACCCGCGATGCCTTTTTTTGTATTCACGAAATAAATGTCGGTATGACCGCCGACGTCGGCACTTTCCCACGTCTGTGTCACTTAATTCCCCAGGGGTGGGTGCGGGAGATGGCTTATACCGGGCGGCAGTTAACAGCCGACAAAGCTAAAGAAATTGGTTTAGTGAACGAAGTTTATGAAACTCAAGCGCAAATGTTGGAAGCGGTGCTCGCCACTGCTTGCGAAATTGCCAGTAAAGCTCCTCTGGCGGTTGCTGGATCAAAAGTTATTCTTAATTATGCTCGTGATCACTCAATTGCCGATGGCCTTGACTACATTGCCACCTGGCAAGCGGGTATGTTTCAACCGGCCGATATTGTAGAAGGGATGGCTGCGCAGGGCGAAAAGCGTACGCCCACCTATCGTGATCTGCAGGCCATCAAGAAGACACTGTGAGCGTGTCTTAAAGTGGAGTTGTTGTTTAGGAGGCTGAATCCGTTGCGTGTTTGCCAGCTCGTTGTGACTTCAATACGGAGTTGACAATGTCTGGAAAAGCTCGCTATCCCCATCTTTTTGCACCTTTAGATCTTGGTTTTATAACGCTAAAGAACCGCATTCTCATGGGGTCTATGCACACTGGTCTTGAAGAGGCGGAGAACGGGTTTGAACGCATGGCTGCTTACTACGCAGAACGTGCCCGGGGTGGCGTTGGCATGATTATTACCGGTGGTGTCGCCCCAAACAGCGAAGCGGGTTTTGGAGCAAAACTTTCAAACGCCGACGAAGCCGGTCAGCACAAAATCATCACCGATGCCGTTCACCAGGCGGATAAAAACGTAAAAATCTGTATGCAAATACTGCATATGGGGCCTTTGGCCGATAGTGAAGCTTGTGTATCGCCGTCCGGGATCAAGTCAAGAATTGGCGCTTTCACACCGCTGGAGTTAACGGCGAGCGGGATCGAAAAACAGATTGCCGACATAGTGAATTGTGCGTTGCAAGCTCAGATTGCTGGCTACGATGGTGTTGAGATTATTGGTGCGGCAGGATACTTATTGAGTTCCTTTCTTGTCGCAAAAACCAACCGGCGCACTGACAAATGGGGTGGTAGTTTTGAGAGCCGAATGCGGTTTTCCCTTGAGGTAATCCGCCAGATGCGTGCAGCACTTGGTGATGAATTTCTGATCATCTACCGTATTGCCGCGATGGACATGCTGCAAGATGGCATGTCATGGGATGAGGTTGTGTTGCTGGCTAAAAATTTGGAGGCGTTAGGCACCAATATTATCAGTACCCATTTTACCTGGCATGAGGCATCGGTGCCGACTATTGCCACTATGGTACCACGTGCTGCGTTTACTGGTGTCACCGGACGTCTGCGCAAAGAATTGAACATTCCTACCATCACCAGCAATCGTATCAACACGCCAGATATCGCAGAAGCGGTATTAGCCTCTGGTGACGCCGATTTAGTTTCCATGGCGCGACCTATGCTGGCAGACCCGAACTTTGTAGGTAAGACACTTGAGGGTCGAGAAGAGGAGATTAATACCTGTATCGCCTGCAATCAGGCGTGTCTGGACCACACTTTTTCGGGGAAGGTGGCGAGTTGTCTGGTTAATCCCAGAGCTTGTCATGAAACTGAACTGAACTACGATCCGGTGGTTAAGGCGAAAAGCATCGCTGTTGTTGGCGCCGGTCTCGCCGGTTTGTCCTTTGCCTGTGTGGCTGCTGAGCGTGGTCATACAGTAACTTTATATGAGGCCGCAGCGGAAATTGGGGGTCAATTTAATCTCGCAAAAAAAATCCCCGGTAAAGAGGAGTTTGTTGAAACCCTTCGCTATTTTAATCAACAGCTTGCAGTTCACAAGATTAACTTGCACCTCAATACGAAAGTGACTACTGCGATGTTAACAACCCAGAACTTTGATGAGATTGTTATTGCCACTGGCATTGAACCGCGGATTCCGGATATAGAGGGTATCAGTCACTCTAAGGTAGTCGGTTACGTAGACGTAATTAATGGCCATGCGGAGGTTGGTCGGAAGGTTGCCATTATAGGTGCGGGTGGTATTGGTTTTGATGTTGCGGAGCTAATCAGCCATACGGGCAAATCAGGCGCGCTGGATATCAACGTTTTTGCTAGGCAATGGGGTATTGATTTCAAGAATCATCCACGAGGTGGAGTTACCGGAGTTGAACCACTAGTCGTCAAGTCAGATCGAGAGGTGTGTCTCCTGCAGAGAAAAACTACACCTGTTGGTCGTGAGCTAGGTAAAACCACTGGATGGACACACCGGCTTACTCTACGGCGCCGAGGGGTAAAGATGATTAATTGTGTTGAATATCTAAAAGTCGACGACGAGGGGCTACATGTTCGGCTCGATAATAGGCCTGAGATTCTTGATGTAGACACCGTCATTGTGTGTGCTGGTCAGACCTCGCTACGTAGTCTTTATGATGATCTTCAGGACGGTGGCTTAAGTATCAGTTTGATTGGCGGTGCCCATCTTGCCGCAGAATTGGATGCTAAACGGGCCGTCAATCAAGCAAGCCGTCTTGCGGCTGTGATATGACTATTAACTGGAGCAACAGAGATTGATTCTAGTGTGTACTAACTGGTTTCAGAGAGAGGCATAGTGAGCGAAAACAAAATTGTGCGCATTGGTGGAGCCAGCGGTTATTGGGGTGACTCCGATATGGCGGTGCCGCAACTTCTGGGCAGCGGAGATCTTGATTACCTGGTTTTCGATTATCTTGCTGAAATCACCATGTCAATTATGGCTCGGGCACGTGCCAGTGATCCTGAGAAAGGTTATGCCGTAGATTTTGTCTCATCAGTGTTAAAACAAAACCTGCCGCAAATTGCCACTCAGGGAGTGAAGGTTATTTCCAATGCCGGTGGGGTGAACCCGGAGGCTTGTGGCAAGGCAATTGGCAGTCTGGTCCAGGATCTCGGCCTCAGTTTGCGGGTGGCGGTGGTGACGGGGGATGACATTATTGAACTTTTGCATTCGGGTACTTTCAGCTTGTTACGAGAAATGTTTTCAGACAGAGCCTTGCCGCCACTTGAAAAAGTGATGAGTGCCAACGCCTACCTTGGCGCCTTCCCCATTGCTAAGGCGCTTGGCGAAGGTGCCGATATTGTGATTACCGGTCGTAATGTCGACAGTGCAGTAACCCTTGGCGCCTGCATCCATGAATTTGGTTGGTGTGCTGACGACTTAGATGAATTGGCAGGTGGGTCCCTGGCGGGTCATGTGATCGAATGTGGTCCGCAAGCGACGGGTGGAAACTTCACCGATTGGCGCGAAGTGGCTAACAGCATCGCTGATATTGGATACCCCATCGTCGAGATCGGTTCAACAGGGGTGTTCACTTGTACGAAGCCTGAAGGTAGTGGCGGAATTGTCACTGTTGGGACGATTTCTGAGCAGATACTCTACGAGATTGGTGATCCCCAAGCCTATATGTTGCCCGACGTCATTTGTGACTTCTCTCAAGTGACAGCGCAGCAAATGGGTGAAAATAGGGTGACCGTGTGTGGGGCCACCGGTTATGCACCCCCCGACACATATAAAGCCAGTGTCACCTATTCAGACGGTTTTCGAGGGCAGATGTTGCTTTCGTTTACGGGTTTTGAAGCGGATGAAAAAGTTAAAGTAATGACGGATGCGGCATTGAGGCGAGCGCGGCAGAAATTGCAAGCGCTTAATATGCCTGATTACAAGGAGGTGAACCTCGAAGTGTTGGGTACCGAGAGCCAATACGGCTCCGCCTCACAAGTCTCCGCCGGCGCCCGCGAAATTGTGGGTAAGTTTGCTTGTAAACACATGGATCAGAAGGCCATTAGTCTCCTGTTTAAGGAGGTGACAGGTATTGCGCTTGCAACACCGGCTGGTCTTTCGGGTTTGGGGGGTGGTAGGCCAAAACCTTCTCCGGTTGTTCGTTTGTTCTCTTGTTTAATTAATAAACAGGATCTCTCAGTGTCAATCAAAGTAAACGACGATACGTTTCACATCAAAATTGCTGACGGCAAGGCCTTTAACCCGGCGTCACTAAAACGCCCCCCGGCACTTTCGAAGGTGCTTGAGCAGGATGTTGTTGCCGTGCCTTTGATCAAACTTGCCTGGGGACGCAGTGGTGATAAAGGTGACAAGGCGAACATTGGCATAATTGCGCGCAAACCCGAGTACCTCCCCTACATTGGCGCGGTGCTCACCGAACAGGCAGTTGCCGCACGTTTTAAGCATTTTTTGCACGGGCCCGTTGAGCGCTTCTTGATGCCGGGGCTGAACGCCATCAACTTCCTCTTACATGAAGTCTTAGGTGGTGGCGGTATTGCCAGTTTGCGTAACGACCCCCAGGGAAAAAGTTACGCTCAGATACTTCTCGATCACCCCATAGCGGTACCCACTCAATTGGCGGAAAAACTCTAATGGCGGTATTTCGATCCAAGATTTCTACCCAGTCAGAGGCGTTTGTTAAAAATCGGGAAGATATGTTAGGGCTTGTTACACAACTTAGAGGCTATGAGTCTCGCGGCGAGACGCTCTCTGAGAAACGACGACCAAGATTTCAGCAACGGGGTCAACTGACACCAAGAGAGCGGCTCAAGCGGCTGCTTGATCCGGGGATGCCGTTTGTTGAGTTATACAACATGGCTAACTTTCTGATGGATGACCCAGATCGACAAACCAGTATTCCTGGTGCCAGCGCGATTACCGGCATCGGCTTTATCACTGGCGTCCGTTGTCTTGTTTTTGTTGATGATAGTGGCATTAATGCCGGAGCAATCACCACTGGTTCTATTCAAAAGACACTTGGTCTTTTAAAAATTGCCCTGGAGCAAAAGCTCCCCTTTGTGCATTTAGTTGAAAGCGCAGGCGCCAATTTAATGCAGTACACGGTGGAACTGTGGGCTCATGGCGGAGGTATGTTTTACGGACTCGCAAAATTGTCCGCAGCGGGAATTCCCACGTTTGTTGTTTTACATGGGCCTTCAACCGCGGGAGGAGCCTACCAACCCGGGATGAGTGACTACGTGATTGGTGTTAAGAAAAATGGCATGGCGGCCTTGGCTGGAGTCGCTCTGACCCAGGCGGCGACCGGGGAAATAGCGGATGAGCGGGAGCTTGGTGGCACGGAAATGCACGCATCTGTGTCGGGCCTTGTGGAGTATCTGGCAGAAGACGATGTGCATGGCATTTTAATCTGCCGTGATCTTATTGGTCGGCTCGGTTGGAATAGACATTGCTCGGCTGCACCCAAAGGTGAGGTCCAAGCTCCAGTGTTAGATCCGCGAGACCTGGCTGGTGTTGTGCCGGTGGACTATAAAATTGCCTATGACACCCGTGAGGTTATGGCACGTATTGTTGATGGATCGGACTTTGTTGAATTTAAACCACGCTTTGGTCCGGCAACCGTCTGCGTACAATCCCATATCTTTGGCCACGCGGTGGGGATCATCGGCAACAATGGTCCTTTGGACCCAAGTGGTGCTGCCAAAGCCACCCAGTTCTTCCAGTTGTGTGACCAGTCCAATACGCCGATCATTTTTCTCAACAACATCACTGGCTACATGGTGGGTACCGAGTATGAACAAGCAGGCATGATTAAGTTGGGTTCCAAGATGATCCAGGCGGTATCTAATGTTCGCGTGCCAAAAATTACCCTCTATATAGGGGCAAGTTTTGGCGCCGGTAATTATGGAATGTGTGGTTATGGGTACGAACCCGATTTTCTGTTTGCCTGGCCCAACGCAACCACCGGTGTGATGGGGGGTGAACAGGCGGCGATCACCATGGATGTTGTTGCCCGCGCCAGCGCAAAACGGCGGGGGGTTGAGATCACCGCGGAGATGATCGGCAATATGGAGGTTCAGAAGCAGGCGATCATTGATCACTTCGAACCTCAGTCTGACGCTTTCTACACCTCTGGGCGCATGTTGGATCAAGGTATTATTGATCCCCGCGATACTCGAAAAATTCTTGGATTTGCGCTTGAGACTTGTTGGGAGGCGCGCAAACGCAAGCTGTACCCGAATAGTTTTGGTGTTGCTCGAATATGAGGAGACCCCTTTGCTTGAACTACCAAGTTGCGACACGCTTGAGCTAGAGCTGGATTATGCAAATCGCTCAACAATGATTGAACTTGCAAACAACGAGAGATATTGATGCGTAGCTTTGACACAATTCTAGTAGCTAATCGTGGCGAGATCGCCGTACGGGTCATGAAAACGGCGAAGGCGTTGGGTTACCGCACTATTGCCGTTTACTCCGAAGTTGATGAGCATGCTCCCCATGTACAGGTTGCCGATGATGCGGTGTGTATCGGTCCAGCACCCGCGGCTGAGAGTTATCTGGTTGTAGAAAAAATTATTGCAGCCGCCCGGGAAAGTGGCGCACAGGCTATTCACCCGGGATACGGCTTTTTGTCGGAAAATCCAGAATTCTCCAGAGCCTGCGAGGGCGCGAATCTTGTTTTTATTGGCCCTTCGCCTGAGTCGATAGAATTGATGGGTAATAAGGCAGCGGCTAAACAGCGGATGAGACAAGCCGATGTCCAGTGTGTCCCTGGGTACGACGATGCGGATCAAACAGATGACAAGCTCATTGTAATGGCTAAGCGTATCGGTTTCCCCATTATGGTTAAGGCGGTGGCTGGTGGTGGTGGCCGGGGTATGCGTTTGGTTCAAGGCGCTGTTGATCTACCCAGTGCCATTATCTCAGCACGGTCCGAGGCGACAAATGCCTTTGGTTCTGGTGAGTTGATACTTGAGAAAGCGATTGTGCAACCGCGCCATGTAGAAGTGCAGATACTTGCCGATACCCATGGGAATGTTGTGTATTTTGCGGAGCGTGATTGCTCGGTGCAACGCCGTCACCAGAAAGTGGTTGAAGAAGCGCCCTGTCCAATTATGACAGAGGAATTGCGGGCTCGTATGGGTGCTGCAGCCGTTGATGCCGCAAAAAGCATCTCTTATCGTGGTGTTGGCACGGTTGAATTTTTGTTAGATACCACCGGTGAATTCTATTTTCTGGAGATGAACACCCGCCTGCAGGTTGAACACCCGGTCACTGAGATGATCACTGGCGTTGATCTTGTTGCTTTGCAGATTGAGGTGGCCCAGGGAGAGGTTCTTGGTTTGTCTCAAGAAGATATTAAGATCAATGGTCATGCCATTGAAGTACGTCTCTATGCGGAAGACCCGGCACAAAATTTCCTTCCAGTCACAGGACACGTTGACCTCTGGCGGCCAGCTGAGGGAGAGGGTGTTCGTATTGATGCGGGGATCGTGTCCGGTCAGGACATTTCCCCGTATTACGACCCCATGGTAGCTAAGGTAATTGCTTGGGGTGAAACTCGACAGCTTGCAATCAGTCGGCTTATTGGGGCGTTAAAAAACACCCGTTTGTTTGGTATTAAGACCAATAAGAGTTTTCTGATTGACGTACTTTCAAAAGAGAGATTTCAAACAGGTGCGGTGACGACTGCTTTTATTGCACAAGAGTTTGATGAACATTGTGTGCAGGATGCGCCTTTATCTGTCTCTGTGGCGTCTATTGCGGCGGCTATTCAGTATCAAACTTCACGAAGTTGTGCCTGGCAACGCAGTTTGGGGGTAAATACAGAATTGCTGAACTGGAGTTCTGCGGGGTGCTTGGAAAGCCACTATAAGTATTGTGTTGATGAAAGTTGTCTGGAACTGGTTCTTCTCACCTCAACCCCGGCTGAGTATGAGGTTTGTTTTGAGGAGCACAAGACACTTGTCACGATTATTGATATGGACACCTGTGAGGCCATACTTTCAGTTAATGGTCGTCGTTGCCAGGTAGGGTTCTTTGTGTCAGAAGAAGGTAACGTTCAATTGGATGTTGATGGCAGGATGTATGCGCTGCGAAACGAGTTTGCTTATTCTGGCCAAATTGATGAGGCTGGTGGCGGTGGCCGGGTAACCTCTCCTATGCATGGTACTTTGCTGGAGATTTTTGTGGAAGCCGGAGACTCTGTTTCCAAAGGCGATCGTTTAGGTGTTCTTGAAGCGATGAAAATGCAATGCGAAATCCTGGCGGAAATTGATGGTGTGGTGACCAACATACACGCCACTTCTGGATCTCAAATTGCCTTGGACGATTTGATTATGGAAATTGAAGAGCCGTCGGTTGCGGCCTGAGAGCACCATGATGTTTCAACAACCAATATTTTGAAGTGGCTTGGTTGGATGGATTAACCGGTGTATCTGCATCGAGCGCCAGTAGATTTTCGTAAGCAGTCTAACGGGTTGTCTGTATTGGCTGACAACTCTTTGGTATTAGCAGAGTGACGGATTGTGTGGAGAGGCTTGGTCATCTGTCCAGATTCCGACTGGGGAGTAGCTGACCAGGACCTCTTCCACCTCCAGAGTGACCAACCGGTTGGCGCCGGGATGTTTTTTTGGATCTACGTTGTTGCTTACTGTTGCATTTCCTGTGAGGTGCAGTGTTCTGCCTGTAACAAAATCGATGTCGGTAAGTGCCAGCCGAGAGTCTATCTTGAGGTTGCCGAGGGTGTTGAACATGCCATTCCCTGTGTAGTCGGGTATCTCAACTTTTGTGTCGCCAAGAAGCCGTAAGAATCCAGGGTTGCCGCCGCGGTGGGTTACGTCTGCGCCGTGGTCGGGATAAAAAGTGGCCAGAAAGGCGGTGTCACTCTGCTGCAGTTGAGCACGATCAACCTTGCTCAATGTAACCGAAGAGGATGCGGTTGTTAGCTTGGTGATACAGGCTTGAGGCTTATGGCTTCGTTGATGAATGTACTTGGGGCAAAGACCGAAGTATCTGGAAAGCGAATAACAAATTTGTCCGCCTGTCTGAACTTCGGCTCGACCCATTGACTTGGCCCGCCGCCGCGCGCTCGGATCGAGAAACAGGACTCCGAGTTGGTCGTTCTGACCGAGATTGGTTAGGAGAGGGTCGCCGTTGTCTAACGGGCAGGCGATGGAGATGACCGAAGAGTCCTTCACCGTGAACAGTTGGGCACCAACCGAAAAAAACGCTGAGGCCCAAGGTCTGCCGGCTTGGTCAACTGAAGCCACCGCCGCGAAGGTGCAGTCCTCTACAAAGCTTATCTCGCGGTCTTTGAAATCGGGTGCAAGTGTTCGAGCCGCCCACTGCTCGTATTGGGCCGGGTCGTTGCCAGAGGCCACTTGAACCTCTGCCTCTCCCCGGTGAAAAAAACGCGGTTGCTGCACCGTATGCTCCTCTAATTGTTCATGACAGATTAAGGTCCGGGATTTCGCGACAGACAGACGTGCAATACGAAAAACGCAACCAAGGCTGACAACATTGATCCCGTGAGGGTGCCTTGGGTGATAGACAAACTTATCGTGAAACCAATGATACACACATGGGGGACATAGGCTAGGACACACACATTTCGCAAGATTGCCGAGCACAGATTGTGCCTAAATCTCGTCAAAGAAAACGCCAAGTGTCGTTGGCCGAATTTAGCTACCCCCGTGCAACCAGAAAGCTCCTAACTCAGTAATTTTTCAAGTCGGCCCAGACTGCCGTCAGCAAGCCGCGTTTCAGCCTGGGTTTCACAAGCCTCAACATGGAGGTTATAGATACTATTCCCCACCCAATA
>QIGT01000478.1 GCA_003230835.1 Gammaproteobacteria bacterium | reverse complement strand
ACAAGTTTCTGTTGAATATTTTCCAGGAGTAGGCATGCAACCCTTGGTACAAGGTTACGGATTGATTGAAGGACCGGTGTGGGTGCCTGGTCGAGGTCTATTGTTCAGCGATGTCCTTTTTGGCGGTGTGTTTTGCCTCGATACCCAAGCACAAGTCAGTGAAGTGTTCGCTCATCGCAAAGGAATTGGCGGCATGGTCGAGCATGTAGACGGTGGCATGGTGGTCAGCGGACGAAACATTGCTTTTAAGAGTTTCAACCCGAGTGCAACGGTGACGGTGTTAGAGCGAGATGAAGGCAAGGGCCTGGTCGGGTTCAATGACATCACTACGGACGTGGGGGGTCGAATCTACGCCGGCGGTCTAGGTTCCAGCCCAGTGTTCAATGATGGCAGGCAGCCCGCTTCCCAAGACCTATACCTGATTGATCTAGATGGCTCTGTTAGGACGGTCGCAAAAGATATTCGGTTGACTAATGGTCTGGGGTTTTCACCAGATGGTAAAATTTTGTATCACAGCGATTCTCTTCGCAAAAAAGTTTTTTGTTATGCAGTAGCCCAAGACGGTAGCCTGGGCGAAAAAGAAATATTTGCAGTTACTGAAAATGGCGTGCCAGACGGTTTGGTTGTATCTCAGGATGGTGCCGTATGGGTGGCGTTGGCCGATGGTGGTAAGGGAGTGGTGGTATTCGATTGCAACGGTACTGCGCGAGAACACATTGAAATACCCCATCCCATGTGTACCAGTGTGTGTTTTGGAGGGGACGATATGCGCGATTTGTACATTGTCTCAGGTTCGCAAGGTTTAGAAGGCGACAAACAGGGTGGTATCTTTCGGGTTCGAACCGATGTGCCTGGTTTGCCGGTGCCTTTGGCGAAAATTGCGTTAAGTGGTTAGTCCCTTATCCGCCAGAAATTCAGGGTTAAAGAGGCGTGATTGATATTTTGAGCCATCGTCGCACAACATGGTTACTATTTTGTGTCCGGGCCCTAGTTTTTTGGCGATAGCAACCGCGGCGCATAAATTTAGACCGGTGCTGGATCCGAAAAACCAGCCATCTGTACGTAACATACGATAGACCATGTCTACCATATCTTGATCAGAAATTTGGACGGCGTCGTCTATGGGTGTGCCTTGCAAATTTTCGGTGATTCTAGAATTACCAATCCCCTCTGTTATCGAAGGTCCAGGTGTCATGGTTGCTTCTCCGGTGGTGACCCAGTTGTACAAAGCACTGCCCATTGGATCGGCTAAGATGATGTGTACTTTTGAATTTTTCTCTTTCAAATAACGTGCTGTGCCGGCTAAGGTGCCGCCGGTTCCTACTGAGCAGGTGAAGGCGTCAACCTGACCGTCGGTTTGTTGCCAAATTTCCGGTCCAGTTGACTCGTAGTGTGCGAGTCGATTTGCGGTGTTGTCGAATTGGTTAGCCCAAACGGCATTGTCCAGTGTCGCTGCATATCGGCCCGCCTGTTTTTGGAAGTTCATTTCGTCTCTATAGGGTACCGTAGGCACAATTCGCACCTCCGCGCCCAATGTGCGTAATAGGTCTTCTTTCTCTTGAGACTGATTGTCCGGCATGTAGATTACTGCACTATATCCGCGGCTGTTACAAACATGCAGTAGACCAATGCCGGTATTTCCTGCCGTACCTTCCACCACCGTGCCACCGGACTTGAGCGCGCCAGATTTCTCGGCCTCGCGGATCATCCACAGTGCTGCTCTGTCTTTCACCGAACCGCCAGGGTTCATAAACTCCGCTTTGCCGAGGATTTCGCAGCCTGTCTCGTCGGACAAGCTGTTGATGCGGATTAAAGAGGTGTTACCAATAGATCCGATAAGGCCGTCTTTGGTGTCCATGGGGGTATCCAACTGGAACAAAAAGAGAAGTATTCTAAGGATGCAGGCAAGCCTGAGCAAATCACTGTGAGTACTTTGCATATCTGTGAGTACTTAGCATAGAGGGTAATAATTTTGCATGAGTGCTTTTTGGCGCTAACGGTGGTTAGATAATGGGCTTAAAAAAATTATCGAGGTAGTGTATGTCTGATCGTATGGCGAGTATGCAGGCGTTGGGGTTGGACCCTGCGAAGGTCGACGTTCTATTGGGGCGTGTGCGGCGTGAAGTAGATGAAGGTTTGTTGCCTGCTGTACAAATTGCCTTGGCGCGTCATGGCAAAGTTGGTGTTGTGGAAAGTTTCGGTAGCGCCAACAATGACTCTTTAACTCCCATTTTTTCAGCCACCAAAGGCATTACCAGTGCTGCTGCTTGGTTGCTCTTTCAGGATAATAAATTGTCCGAAGAAGAATTGGTTGCAGACATCATTCCGGAATTCGGTTCCCAGGGAAAAGAAAAAGTCACCGTACAGCAGCTATTTACGCATACTGCTGGCTTCCCACATGCGCCTTTTCGCCCCTTACAGTGGAACTCGAAAGAAGAAACCTTAGGTCGTTTTGCGCAATGGCGTTTAAGTTGGGAGTCGGGTTCGAAGTTTGAATATCACCCAACTTCTTCGATGTGGGTGATTGCAGAAATTATTGAGCGGCGCAGTGGACAAACCTACACAGACTTCGTTCGCAGCCAAGTACTTGAACCCCTCGGCTTGAACAACATCATTGTGGGTCTACCCGAATCGGAAAACCCACGCACTTTACCGGTAGAACACTGCGGTGAAGTTATGACGGCGCAAGAGTATAAAAATTTAGGTATCCCTGTACCG
Organism: Gammaproteobacteria bacterium; assembly: GCA_003230835.1. Taxonomy (GTDB): domain Bacteria; phylum Pseudomonadota; class Gammaproteobacteria; order Pseudomonadales; family Azotimanducaceae; genus UBA4421. The sequence goes on along the minus strand of QIGT01000478.1, from coordinate 11,325 downwards.
CCTGAAAGCGAAGTGACTGAAGAAATTTTGTTGACTTTTAACCAGCCAGATATTCGTGCTGTAGGGGTTCCGGGTGGTGGCGGGTTTGCCAATGCTGCTGACCTTGCCTTGTTTTACCAAGCCCTCCTGCATGGTGGGCTTGATGGAGTTGAACTTTGGTCGCAACAAACACGAGAAAGTGTGCGGCAAGTTCGCTCGGGAGATCTTACTGACATGATGTTCAAGAAGCTCGCCAACCGAGGGTTAGGTATCATCATCAGTGGTGATGATAGCAGGGGCTTTCGCGGCTTCGGCAAAACCAATTCGCCGGAGACTTTTGGCCATAACGGTGCCGGTGGTCAATTGGCTTGGGTGGATCCCGCCACAGGTATTTCGCTGGCCTATTTAACTTCTGGACATGATCGTAATGCAGTGAGACAAGGGCGTCGTGGCGTAGCGATAGGCAGCTTGGCTGCAGAGTGTGCACTCTAGTCATAAATGTTGTCATCACAGCGGCTACACTTATAGGCTGTTGACCTGCGGATTGCCTATGCGCAAGCACGTGTTCTACATTCTATTCGGTATTTTTTGTTTGTGCCCGACGCTGGCGTCAGAGCCGGTATATGCGCAATGGTACCAAGACACCCAATCTATCATGGGCACCCAGGTGCAGGTGGAAGTTTATGTGCGCGATCAGAACATTGATGCCCGTGATCTTATGGCGCAAGTCATGTCTGAAATGCACAGAATAGACCATGCTTTCAGCTCCTTTAAACAAGACAGTGAACTTTCGAGGTTAAATGCCCAGGCAAGTTTGGGCTGGGTTGACGTGTCGGATGAAATGTTAGACTTGTTAACCAAATCTGCGCAGATATCTCAGTTGAGTAGTGGTGCGTTTGACATTACCTATGCCTCGGTAGGGCGTTATTATGATTATCGTGCGGCTAAGGTGCCAGATTCGGCGACCATTCAACTTGCTGTGCAATCCATCAACTACCGATATGTGGTGATAGACGCAGAAGCTTCACGTGTGCGGTTCAATCACAAAGATGTGTACGTCGATTTAGGTGGCATTGCTAAAGGGCATGCGGTGGACCGGGGAATACAGATACTTCAGGCTGCCGGTGTGACTCAAGCAAGCGTCTCTGCGGGAGGCGACAGTCGGATTATTGGTGATCGCGGTGGTAAACCTTGGACAGTGGGCATTAAACATCCACGAAAAGAAAATGAAATGTCTGCCTTGTTGCCGTTAATTGACACTGCGGTTTCCACTTCGGGAGACTACGAACGTTATTTCGAGAAGAACGGCATTCGTTATCACCACATTCTTGACCCGAAAACAGGCCGGTCGGCTCATGGTTCTTGGAGTGTCACCATATTGGGACCCCAAGCAGTTTTCTCCGATGCGCTATCGACGGCGGTGTTTGTACTGGGTCCTGTCAAAGGTCTTGCACTGATTAACAAAATGCCTGGTATCGATGCCATTATTATCGATCCCCAGGGACGCCTACTCTACTCGGATGATCTCTCAGGTTTATAGCCGCAGTTGTATTCCACATTTCTTATGGGCTGACTTTCATGATGTTGTTCTCAATTGCTGGCGTAGCGCAGTGATGCTCAGCAGGTGAACTTGCAAAGTGTGACCTGGTCCTCGTCTTAACAATTCACGCACAAGTAACGTGCACATATCACGGTTGCACAGGTACGTGCGACAACACGACGTGAACTTTTTGATAGCAGTCGAGCTTCACTGTTGTGGCGGAACACGTGGCCGCTACAAGCAGTCGGTGAAACTCGGCTACTTTCATATAGGGGTTACTGGGACAGGATGACCCGGTACCTAAGCGCTGCCAAGGAAGGTGGTGTACTAGCAGCAAGATGCTGCGCAGCAGAAAGCCGGTAGTTCGAAGAATTTAATCCGCATGGATGCGGGCTTGTAAGGATAACAAGTACTTGGGTGGTACCGATATCGGGCACCAAGTGGGCTAAGGGAATAAAGCGATAAACCGCCGCAGTCCCTGCCTAAAATCTTCGACGGCGAATCTGCATTTTACGCGACAGCTAATACAGCTGAGCAAGGTGGTAACGGTCTGGAGGAATAAATGACCATTGGAACGACTGTAACAAGATTACTAAGCGTGAGCATAGTAAGCGTTTGCATAGGCTTGAGTAGCCTTGTTTCTGCTTCTGTCAAGGTGTCTGATATGGCGCCTGATTTCACTTTGAAATCACTGCAAGGAACCAACTTACGACTTGAAGAGTACCGCGGCCAGGTTGTGTTATTAAACTTCTGGGCCAGTTGGTGTGGTCCGTGTCGACAAGAAATGCCAATTCTCGATCGAATTCATCAACGTTATGAAGATACAGGTTTTGCGGTTCTAGGTGTGAATGTAGAGGGCGAAATAGCGCCGGCCCTGAAAATTCCAAATTTGACCAATGTTACTTTTCCAATATTGATCGATGAAGGCCAGGTCGTGAGTGAACTATATGGGCTTGAAGCCATGCCAAGTACTCTCGTTATCGATAGAAATGGTGTGGTGCGTTATGTGCATCTAGGTTACAAGGCTGGTGATGAGGCTAAGTATATCGAAGTGGTGAAGAGTCTAATTCGCGAATAGCGCACAGCATTAAAGGGGATTTCTTATGACATGGACAGCTAGGTTATTCGGGGTGATTTGCGTTTGTGTATGCTTTTTGGCAGCTAACGCTCAAGCCAACGAGATTCAAGGCACGGGCAAGCTCGACGAAGAAATGGAAGATGTGAAAAAGGCACTCATCGACCTTAAGCGCGATCTTGTTATTCTAGAAGAAGATCTGTTATTTCCAGCGAGCTCTCAAGTATCGGTTTTTCTTTCAATGGATGTTGGGGAGTTTTTTGTCCTCGATGCGGTCACCGTGAAACTTAATGGCAAGCAAGTCACACACTACCTCTACACAGAAAAACAAGTAAGCGCACTCATTCGAGGCGGCGTGCAAAGGCTATATGTGGGCAACGTCAAGCAAGGCGACAACCGAGTCACCGCCTTCTTTACTGGTCGCGGCCCTCAAGGTCGTGATTTTAGACGTGCTACCAGTGTGGATTTTGAAAAAGGTTTCGAGCCAACGTTTATAGAGCTGGCTATAACGGATGAAACAGCAGACTACCAACCGGAATTCGTTGCCGAAGTGAGTAACTAGTGTTTGTCCCCAAAACGCAGTTTTTGGAGACAACACTAGCCAGCGCAGGGATGCGCGATGCAAAAACCTTGGTTTTTGGGAGGCTTTCGAAGAAAGCCGTAGGAGCAAAAGTCTCACGACGGACTTTTGGGAGAGACACTAACCAGGTAGTCGATAAACGATGAAACAGTTTTTCTGCGAACTACTCTTCATTTGTGTGCTGGCCTCCCCGGCTGCGCAACCTGTGGATGAGCTTACCTATCGCACGGTTCTATACGAATACTTCCAAGCGGACTATCAGGCTGCGTTGCTTACAGCGTTGGTGGCAGAAGCGCAACAACGCCAGGGTGACGATAGTATTCGGTTTGATCTTGCTAAAGGAAGTTTTGCCTTCGCTGATGGTATGTATGGGTATGCCAACAATATATTTGAGTCGATAGCCGAAGGCGAGCTTGAACAAATCGACAAACTACGCCTGGCCTTCCACCTTTCACGAGAGTATCACCGACGTCAATCGTGGCCTGAATTGTCCACTCAGCTTGCGAAAATAGAACTTGGCAAAACATGGTTTGGCCGCGTAAAAGTACATCCAGAAGTAGAATTTATGCGTGCCGAACTGGCCGTACAACAAGGCCAATTTGAGCAGGCGGAGACCCTATACGCCAGTATGTCCCTCCAAGACCCGCTGCGATCATACGGCATGTTTAATATGGGGGTCGCTTATCGTGCAGGCGGCATGTTGTCCGAAGCGCGCAGTACTTTCGAGCAGCTTGCGCAAATTCCTGCCTATAGCAACGAAGCCTACGATTTGAGTCAAAGAGCTAAGCTGGCACTGGCGCTCATTGCGCGTCAACAGAACGACACGCATCAGGCACAGAGTGTGTTGCAAGCATTGCCTGGTGAAGGGCGCTATCAAGATGTCGCCATGGCAGCCTATGGCGGGCTGGCCATGGACAATCAAGACTATGAACTTGCAGCACGCATTTGGATGACCTTGCAAGATGAAGAATATTGGACACCCAGTACGGCGACAGCTCGATTGGGTTTTCCACTCAGCCTTGAAAAATTAGCCGCTACCGGTGGTCGCGCTACAACCGGAATGGCTCTACTACAGTATAGAGAGGCGGAAGCCAGTTTTGTTGCCCGCCTCGGTGATCTTACTCGGTTGTCTAGTGAGGCTGAAGACCCAGCTTGGGTTCATGGGCTACTGAAGGTGTTTGCCCAGGAACAGCGTGATGAAGAGCAAATGCAAGCGCTGATGGATAGTTGGCACCAGCAACTGGGGCATACCGATTGGTTGGAATGGTTGGCCACAGATCAAGTTCACCAAGTACTCACACAGTGGCGAACGTTGAATGAAATGCAAGACTGGCTAGGTAATCTGCCTGGCCACTTAGAAGCGTTGCAAGGGGTTGCGCAAGAGCAACGGCGGCGCGGAGAAGAAGCAAAGAAATTACTTGTTGATGAAGGCTTGTTGGAAAAGCGAGCGTCGCTAGTGGTTCAAACCCAGCGTATGCAGGACCTCATTGTTGCGGCACAACAAGCAGAAATTAAGCGCGCTCTAGATTGGATGTATCCACTGGCCACTGCCGAAGAAAGAAGCTTGCTAACAGATTTTGAGCGTATGCGTGGCTTTTTAGGCCATATGAGCGAAAGCGATCAGGCCAAGTGGTCGGCGAGGATCCATAGGCTGGAAGGTGTTATTTTTTACAGTATCGTTGAACAACGATCTGCGAGATTGCAGAACTTGCGAACTCAACATGCGCAGCTGAAGACGCTGCTGGCAGACCTTGATGAGCGAGTCCGCAGAGTAGAAGTCGCGGAGGGTAATTTTGTTGCAGGTGTTGGTACCGATTTCTATGTCTTTGAAGACCGTGCTGAGAGTATTACAGCGATGGTCGCCTCGGCTAGAGAGTCTCGCGAACTACTCCTTGCAAATGAAATTCGAGGGCGCATGCAACAAGAGATGCAGCAAGTACAACAATATTTGCTAGTGACGCGCATTGCGATTGCGCGTGCGACGGATCAACTGGCGCTGGCTGGTGATGTGGGACGCTCGCAATGAAACTGCAGACTCTAGTAATAGCAGGTTTGGTGTACACGCTCAGCGGCTGTAGCTGGTTGACTCTTGGTCTCATGGGAAATGATGGACCTGAGGAAATAACTGCCAAAGGCCCAACCTTAGGCAAACTGGTGGGTAGTTTGCCGCAGCTCGATTTGCCTGCGGTAGCCGAGTATAAACCAGATCGTGCTGAAGTAATGGCAGCCTATAACCGTGTTTATGGCATGTTGTCTTCGGTGCAGGAAAACCACGCGGTGGGTAAACGTCTTGCTGATTTGCATATGGATGTTGGCCAAGACAAAGATATTGAAGGTGCTGTAAACCCTTATCAGCCTGCGGTGAGCCTCTATGAAACATTGTTAAGCAATGCCCAGGGCAGCGAAGATCTAGACGCCATTATTTACCAGCTCGCCCGTGCCTATGACTTAACTGGTCAGACAGACAAAACGCTTAGCTATCTCGACCGTCTGATCAGTCAACATCCGCACAGTGAATTTGTGCCTGAGAGTCGTTTTCGGCGAGCGGAAATTAGATTCTCAGCAGAACAATATCGCGATGCATCGTCTGACTATGGATATGTTGTTGCCCTTGGTGACACGACACCCTATTACCGAAACGCATCCTACATGCTGGGCTGGTCTGAATTTAAAAGATCGAAGTTTGACCAGGGGCTCGTACAGTTTTTCAATGTTCTAGATGATCTGCTAGGTGATGGGCAAGGCCAAACAAGTGATGTTGCCGAGCTCAGTAAAATTAACGAGCAGTTACTAGAAGACAGCTTCAGAGTGGTAACACTAACACTCTCCTACTTGGATGGTGCTCAAACACTGGCGGATGAGATGCGCAAAAGAGGTAAGCCAGACTGGCAATATTTAGCTTATCAGCGCCTGGCAGATGACTACTTTGCGAAGGAACGTTATCTCGACAACGTGGCTACTTGGCAGACATTTATTGAACACAACTCATTGGACATCAGAGCGCCCGCCGCACATCAGGGCATGATTAAGACACTGATGGATGCGGGTTTCCCCAGTGATGTACTACCGAAGAAGACAGAGTTTGTGGTTCGTTACGGCGTATATTCAGAGTTTTGGGCGGCTCACACAGACCGGGTCCGAGACGGCTACATACCAACCCTACACCTCTATTTGTCTGAACTGGCAAAACTTGCTCATGCTGGTGCTCAGGACTATGACAAACTGTTGGAAGACAAAAAAACCAAGCGTAAGCATAGGGTTAGCGAACGCACAGCTCTTTTCCTGGCCGCAGCCCAGTGGTATGAAGAGATGATTGTCACTTTCCCTGAAGATCCGCGCACCGCGGAATATTTATTCCTGCTTGGAGAGTCTTATACCGAGGCGGTTGAGCCGGGTAGGGCGGTTGCAGCCTACCAACGAGTGGTAAGAGATTTCCCTGAATATCCACAGGCACATGAAGCAGGCTATGCAGCCATTATCGGTTTGAGTGAATTGGTTGAGACTGCACCGGCAGACGAACACGAGTTGTGGCAGAGATTGAAGATAGATGCGCAAATAGAGTTTGCCTTATTGTTTGCGGGAGACCCGCGTGCACCATCTGTACAAACTGATGCGGCAGATACTTTGTTTAGTTTGGGCCACACGACTGAGGCCCTAGACTTGGCTGAAAACCTTCTTCAAGAATGGCCAAATGTCGACCCTGCCTTACGCAAGACAGCCCTCCTTATCATCGGCCATGGGCGCTTCGAAAGCGGAGAGTTTGTGGCAGCGGAAAATGCCTATCATCAATTGTTGGCCGGACCTCTGGATTCAGAGCAACGCGCTAAGGTGGATGAACGTTTGTTAGCGTCTGTGTATAAACAAGGTGAACTGGCTGAGCTTGAACTGAATGTAGATGATGCTGTTCGTCACTACATGCGTCTCGCACAATTGGCGCCTGGCGCTGCATTAGCCGCTCAAGGCCACTTCGATGCCATAGCTGCGATTGAAGGTGTTGGTCAGGTTGCGCAAGCAGCTAACCTACTGGCTGATTTCCGACAGATCTATCCTCACCATGAGCTTGGTAAAGATATCGATATGCGTCTTGCCGGGATGTATGAAAAATCCCAGAACTTTTCTGCTGCTGCTGTGGAGTACGCTAATCTAGCTCAGTCTGCGCCAGACCAAGATGTGCGACGTCAGTCGCTGTATCGAGCAGCCGAAATTTATCTTGAGCTGGATGATGTATCGCTTGCGATAGAGTATTTTCGCGACTATGCCCACTCATATAAGCAACCGCTCGCACAGCGCTTGGAGGCCATCCATCATTTGGACTTGCTGTATCAGCGCACGGGTGAGGGCGATAAGCGACGCTTTTGGTTGGCTAAGAAGATTGACGTATACGAGGATATGGGGAAAGGGGCCAACGAAAGGGCGACCTTCTTGGCTGCACAGGCACAGTTTCTATTTGCCGAGGATGAGCGTGCCAAGTTTGCAAGTATTCGTCTTACCCATCCGCTTAAACGCAGTTTAAAGAAAAAGCAGAATGCACTGAAGAAAACGCTGAAGTCGTTTGAGCGCGTGGCGGGCTATGAGGTGGCGCAATATACAGCGGCTTCGACATTTAACATCGCTGATCTGTATAGCTCGTTGTCGAAATCCATTATGTCGTCCGATCGTCCGAAGGGCTTGTCGAGTATGGAAATGGAGCAATACGATATCTTGCTCGAAGAGCAGGCGTTCCCATTTGAAGAAACGTCGATAGAGGTTCACGAAGTGAACCTGCGTCGAGCGTGGTCTGGCTCCTATGATGAATGGGTAAAGTTGTCGTTTGTGGAGCTCGCTCGACTGATGCCTGGGCGCTATCGTAAACCAGAGCGGGAGGTGACTTATGCTCAAGCGATTCACTAGCACAGCCTTAATGTGTTTGTTGGTTGCAGCCTGCAGTAACGTCCCGCGTGGCCATGATGCGGCTCCGGTGCAACAGCAGGGTGAAAGCCAAACTGTTGAGGATTATACCAATACCAAATCGCTCACGGTGCCAACTCCACCTATAAAGGTAGGCAATCAGGTCCTGTTTGAGCGTGCGCTGAGTTTGTTGCAAAGCCAACAGTATCTTGCGGCTGAAGTCTTGTTAGTTGAACTCACCCAGAGCCAACCAGAGCTAGCAGGGCCTTGGGTAAATCTTGGGTACGTGCATTTGTCACAACAACGCCTTGAGGAAGCCCGCTCGGCTTTCAGCCAAGCGATCGAAGCCAATCCTCGTAATTGTGATGCGCTAAACCAACTGGGTGTTTTGGCCCGACAACAGGGTCAGTTTGATGATGCCGAAGGTTATTACAAACAATGTATAGAGGCCCACCCTAGCTACGGCAATGCGCATTTCAATCTAGCCATTTTGTACGAATTGTATATGGGTAGATTTTCTGAGGCGCTGGTGGCCTATCAACGCTACCAGCTGTCCGAGTCTGAACCAGATACTCGCGTGGTGGGTTGGGTGATGGACTTGGAGCGTCGAATTTCATCCTTAGCGCAGCGATAGGTGATGGTATGAGCAAGATAATTATGAGAAATAGAATGCGTAGGTTGGTTTTTTTATGCGCAGCGATGACCGCGCCATTGCTCTGCGCTGAGGAATCGCCAGGCACTGCAGAACAGCCAAAAGTGGGCGAAAATCGGGCTCAGGTAGCAGAAACGTCTTCTCGTGTCCTGCTACTTGACGAAACCGTGATCTCTGGCAACCAAGAATTACCAAAAGTACTTTATATCTTGCCCTGGCGTGAACCGAACGGTTTGCCAGATATTGAAATCCAAGCTGAGTTTACCGAAGCAGAAGTTTTTAGACGATTGTATCCCCCAGCCTATCGAAGGGAACTAGGTTACTTCGATACGTTGCAGGGGCTACGTGAAAATAACGATCCAGATAAGGAGGAGTAGAGATGGATATGTACGTGACCTTTGTAGGTTTTTTCCAAGAAGGCGGACCCTTCATGTATCCGATCGCCGTTGTACTGGCAATTGGTATTGCGATTGCGTTAGAGCGATATTTCTACCTAGCAAGCCAAATGCGGGTAAACCGCAAAGACTACAATGCGCTGTTGCCACTGCTTAAGCAGCGTCGGGTAAAAGAAATTGCTGAAGTAACGAAAAAGTCATCTTCTGCAATGGCTCGTATCGTTGCAGATGGTGTAAATAAACAAAGTGTTGCAAACGATGCACGTCGCCGCACCGATATTGAATCGGCGATGGAAGAAGGTTTGTTAGAGGCACTTCCAGGAATAGAACGCCGCACACCCTATTTGGCGACCTTTGCAAACATAGCAACCCTGTTGGGTTTGTTAGGCACCATTATCGGTTTGATAGCTGCATTTACCGCGGTGGCCAACGCAGATCCGGCAGAGAAGGCAAACTTGCTCTCGCAAAGTATATCTATTGCGATGAACACGACTGCATTTGGCCTGATGGCGGCGATTCCGCTATTGCTGATTCACTCTATGTTACAGAGTAAAACCAGCGCCATAATCGAAAGTTTAGAGATTGCCGTGGTTAAGTTTGTCAATGTTCTCGAAGGAAATGCTGATGTCATGGCCAAGGCTGCGGCCACGGCCGCGAGAAGCACAAAGAAAGCGCCAAGAACTGCTTAGTAAACCTAAAATAACAAACTAATTAAGGTAAGCGAGCATGGATCGCGTACGTCGACGAAGACAAAAACATGATGAGGCGGCTGAGCTGAACATCACACCGTTCATGAATCTCATGATTGTGTTGGTGCCAGTGTTGTTGCTTTCTATGGTGTTCACTCACACTACAGTCATTGATCTCAATTTTCCCATGAGTGATGCAGCATCAGGAGAGTTTGACCCTGAAAGCGTGCATCTTGAAGTGGCAGTTTACGCTGACCAAATGGTGATTGCAGATGGCCGCGGTGGTGTGATTAAGCGTTTACCGCTAGTGGATGGAGTTCACGATTTTGAAGAGTTGTCGTTGGTGATGCAAGAGCTTAAGCGGCGGATGCCCGAAAAAGAAGACATTGCTGTGTTGTTGGAGGAACAAACCAATTATCAAACATTGGTTTCGGTGATGGACAAAGTCCGTTCCTATCCTGCTTTACAAGCGTTAGAAGTTGTACAAGCTGAGCTTTTCCCGGTTATCTCTTTAGGCGATAGCCCACCACTGGCTGGATCGAAAAGTGTTGCCCAATCTGGGCTGGCGACTGAAGGAGGCCAGTCGTGAGTAGCTTGCGAAGCAAAAGACGCCGCAGGCGCCAAAAGAAAGCCAAAGTAGCGAGCCTAAATTTGGTCTCGTTGATGGATATTTTTACCATCTTAGTCTTCTTCCTGATGGTGAACTCTTCGGAAGTAGAAGTGTTGCAGTCTAGTTCAAGCATCAAATTACCCGATTCAACTTCGCAACAGAGACCAGGCAACAATATCGTTATTTCTGTTAGCAAAGATGACCTCATCGTTCAAGGGCGCGCCGTGGCGAAAATTGTTGATCTTAAGGGCCAACAGCAACCTTTAATTGCGGGTCTACAAACAGAGCTTGAATATCAAGCTGAACGCAAAGGAGATGTTCCCGAAGGTGGATATAAGATCACCGTCATGGGGGACAAAGACGTACCTTATTGGCTGTTAAAGAGAATTTTGTATACGTGTCAAACCACAGATTTTGCTCAGGTCAGCCTAGCGGTCAACAAAATATATGGTGCTCAAGAGGAAGTAGCCGATAGTGCTGAGCTGCAAGACAACTCGTCTGGAGTACAGTCATGAGTCGAGTTGCAGTCAATGTAGTTGTGGCTCCCCGCGACTTCGATTTGCCTTGGGACAACAAGCGGCAAGATCGGCAATCTTTCAAGAAATGGCTGACAACATGTTTGGCTATTCTTCTCATCGTCGGGTTGCCGATGCCTTGGTTGGTTCTGCCTGAAGTTGAGCGAGAAGAGTTGGAAGAGTTACCGCCTGCGCTCGCACGTATCTTGCTGGAAAAACCTGAGCCGAAAATTCCGCCGCCTCCGCCGCCGAAAAAAGTGGATGAAAAACCGCCAGTGGAGGAGCCAAAGCCAAAACCTGAGCAAGATACAACCCCGAAGCCTGAGCCCAAGGTGGCTGACGCTAAAGAAAAAGCAGCGATATCAGGGCTGTTGGCTTTTAAAGATGCATTTGCTGATATGCG
>QIGT01000459.1 GCA_003230835.1 Gammaproteobacteria bacterium | reverse complement strand
AATTTAATTGAATATCTTGATGGGTTCGGTGGTGGATATGAAGGAACATTGACGAAAATGCGCAGCTATCAAACCGAATATTGTGTGGTTTAGAGAGGGAATTTATGAAAATTCGCTATAGTCATCGTAAATTAATAGCCAGTAGTATCGTACTGCTGCTCATGGCCAGTGCTGGGAGCGCTCAAGCAGCACGCTTTTTTCGCTACGTTGATGAAAATCAACAATTGGTGCTTTCTCACACTATACCCAACGACAAGGTTAAGCTCGGCTATGAAATTGTCGATGAAAATGGCAGCCTCATCCAAAAGGTAGCACCACAACTTAGCGAGCATGACTACCAGGCGAAGCTCGCTCAAGAAGCTGCTGACAAAGAGTGTATGCGTACTTTAGATCGGGTTCGGAACCTCTATCAGTTTTCGAGCGACATAGATGATCGCGAAACCAAAGCAGTTGAATCTATCGAAACCCGAATAAACAATACGAATGCAAATCTGAGTAACGTACTTAAGCAAAAAGCCGAGTTAGAGTCTCAGGCTGCGCGCATGGATATTTCCGGACAGCAAATTTCGCGAGCACTACTGGATAATATTCAGCGTGCGCAATCTCAAGAGAACAACTTAAGAGCAGAAATTCGTCTTCGTGAGGACGAAAAAAGTGGCCTGCATGGGCAGTACGATTATGAACGCGCAGTGTTCGATCTGGAAAACTGTAGCCAAGGGCTGCCGAAGACTGAGCAGTTTGCTAAGGCTGCTGGGGACTAAAAATTGCTTGGTCTAGTATAGACCACTGAACCTCCCAGTCTTTAGTCGGCAACTCATTAAAATTCGAGCGAACGAATTGCAGCATCCTACCCTCTGCGTAGGCCAGAATAAGGTTTGCGGTTGCATTTATTTGTATGCTGGGAAGCTGTGTTTGTTGCGCACTGTGCTCGCGCAGTACTTGGCGCAACTGGGTTTCTAGCCGATTTAGCATTTGCTGCATGCGCGTGCGTAAGCGCTCTGTTTCACCTTGTAGCGCATCACCGGCGAACAGCCGAGCAAAGCCAGGATTGCGCTCTACGAAGCTCAACATTAAGTAGACGATGTTGCGACAGCGGGCTGGTGCGTCAGGTTGTTCGTTCAAAATCATAGTGATTCTTGAAAACAAAGTTTCCTCAGCAAAGGTGATTAGCCCTTCGATCATTTTCGCTTTGCTGGGAAAATGCCGATATAGGGCGGCTTCAGACACGCCGACTTGGGTGGCCAAACCTGCTGTGGTGATCCGATCGCCAGGATGCTGATGTAACATCAGGGCGAAGGCCTCCAATATCTGCTGACGTCGGTTTGGTTTAGTCATCGGCAACGATCTGCGTGCCAATGCCACTGGCAGTAAACACCTCTAGCAGTAAGGCATGTGGCAGCCGGCCATCGATGATTTGTACGCTGTTGACGCCTGCCGATACAGCATCGAGCGCACACTGAACTTTGGGTAACATACCTTCGTTAATGATTTTTTCGCTGATCAGACGTTCAACACCTTGTTTTGATATTGAACTGATAGTTTCTTGGTGCTGATCTAGAATGCCCGGCGTATTGGTCAACAGAATTAGCTTTTCTGCCTGCAAGCACTCGGCAATTTTTCCAGCCACAATATCCGCATTAATATTGTACGATTCTCCTTGGCTGCCGACGCCAATAGGCGCAATCACAGGAATGAATGCAGAGTCGATCAGTGTTGTGAGAATTTCTGCATTTATGTTAGTGATTTCACCGACATGTCCAATGTCGATGATTTCCGTCGCGTTTAGAGCAGGCTCCATGGCCAGCTTGTTGGCGCGAATTAACTCTCCATCCTTGCCGGTAATGCCTACCGCACGCCCGCCGTTGGTGTTGAGGAGGGAAACAATTTCTTGGTTCACCAGCCCACCTAAAACCATTTGTACGACGTCCATAGTGGCTGAATCAGTGACTCGCATGCCATTCACAAACTTAGATTCGATGTTTAGTTTCTCTAGTAAGGCGCCAATTTGCGCTCCACCACCATGCACGATGACAGGATTCAGTCCGACCAGTTTCATCAACACGACGTCGCGTGCGAAGGATTGTTTCAACGCTTCTTCGGTCATGGCGCTGCCGCCATATTTGACCACCACAGTTTTACCGTGAAACTCTCTTATATAAGGTAGGGCTTCAGTTAAAACGCGTGCGGTGGTCGTTGCTTCTCGATCTTTCATGAATCTGCCTAAACTCAGGGCTAACGGAACTTGAGGTTCGGGTCGACTTTATCTAGCTGTTGCTGAAAAAGGTCTTGAATGCGATCCAGTGCGGCCGGACCGTCTGCCTCAAACCGTAACGTGAGCACAGGACTGGTATTTGAAGGACGTATCAACCCCCAACTATCTGCGTAGTCAACGCGGATGCCATCGATGGTAGTGAGGGTGCCGTCGCCGAACTCTGCTTCAATTTCCAAGCGCTTCATGATCTCGAATTTTTCAGACTCGGTGGTGGCGATCTTTATTTCTGGGGTGGTAAATGTAACCGGGAACTGCTTGAAGATTTCGTCTACGCTAGCAGATCCTGAGCCAATAATTTCCAACAGGCGAGCGGCAGAATACAGCGCATCGTCAAATCCGTACCAACGCTCTGCAAAACAAATATGTCCACTGAACTCACCGCCCAGAAGAGCGCCGGTTTCTCTAATCTTGGCCTTGATGTGTGAGTGCCCGGTCTTCCACATGATCGGTCGGCCACCTAGCTCGCTGATGATACTGTTTAAATGGCGACTGCATTTAACGTCATAGATAATGTCTGCGCCGGGATTGCGGCCAACAATGTCTTGAGCAAATAGCATGATCAATTTGTCTGGCCAGATGATTTCGCCGGTATTTGTGACCACACCTAGACGATCGCCGTCTCCATCGAAGGCTAATCCGAGGTCAGCCTTTTCTTCCTTCACCACTGTGATGAGGTCTTCTAAGTTCTTCGGTTCGGCAGGGTCAGGGTGATGGTTAGGAAAGTCACCGTCTACCTCACAGTACAATGGAATAACTTCACAGCCCAACTCAGTGAGTAGCCGAGGCGCTATCTTGCCAGCGACACCATTGCCGCAATCGACGACAACTTTTAGGGGTTGAGCAACAGCGACGTCGGTTAAAATTTTGTTGACGTAGTTGTCGTCGAGGTCGATCTCTTCGATCTCTCCTTCGCCATCAACAATGTCATTGTCAACGATGCGTTGGTAAATGGCCTGAATGCGGTCCTCCGCTAGCGTGACGCCACCTATCATCATTTTTAAACCGTTGTACTCTGGCGGATTGTGGCTGCCGGTAATCATGATGCCGGTGCCGGTGTCTAGAGCGTAAGTTGCGTAGTACAACAGTGGTGTGGGTACCAGCCCGATGGTGATGACGTCGGCACCGCTTTCAGTGAGTCCTTTGGCTAAGCTTTTGCTCAGGGGCACACTCGAGTGGCGTCCGTCCCAGCCGATTGCAATGCGTTTGTTTCCTTCGGAGATTGCCTGGGAGGCAAATGCTCGACCTATCCAATACACCACATCTTCGGTCAGGTTGCTGGTAGTAATTCCGCGTATATCGTATGCGCGGAATATGCCTGGATCTAGTTTCAAGCCCATATCAATCGGTCCTACGTCTTCACTTACTTCAATGCCGAAATTGTCGTGCGCACCACTTGACGGGGCGACTTCCAGAAAGGCATCACTACTGAGGTTGGTTTTCTTTTTTGGTATTGCTGTTTCGTCATCAAGGTCTTGCAACAAACCATCTTCGCTGTCATTACCGTCGTTGGAATTCTCGGACGGGGTTTCTGCAGGTGGCGCTTCTGACTGCCTATTCTTACCGTAGGCAGATAATGCAATGGCGACTTGTTGTATCGGGCCTAATCGATAGGGTTCGAGAACAGGCGAGCGTCCACGCATTAATCGGCTAGCGTAGTCGGTCAGTTGTTCTGCGTCGCGATGAAGCTTTTGTGCGTAACGAGCAAAGCTCAGATAAATCGCTGCAGCAATCACCAATATAGAAACCAAAAACGGCACTAGCAGCTTTGAGCTCAATTCTTTGTCCTCAAGCATCGCGCTTGAAGGGGTGAACTGAAGTGTCCAGTCAGGTGTTACCAACTGGGCTTGTACAGGTTTTCCTGAGGTATCGCTAGTCCCCCACTGCATGACTGCCGTGGTTGGTGCCCCGTCGAAGCGTTGCATGACCTGTAGGTTGCCAACCTTTGTGTCGTAGTGCACTAGGGGTTGTTGGAAAAATGTCTGGTCGAAGATCACTAACAACACACCGGCAACAGTACCATCAGGCGTGATTGGCTGGGCGGCATATGTGTAGCGTCGTTGGTTTAGGCTAACTTGTGGCCCTACAAATTCTTGGGTTTCGGCACGTCGGATTAAATCTAGCGCGGCAAAGGAAATGGGTACCTCGGCATTTAAGTCGACAACTCCCTTACCTTTTTCGATGAGCTCAACTCGCGCAATGTGTGGATGAATTGAGCGCAGGGTGTTGGCCATTTGTTGTTGTTGAGAAAGATCCTGGGATGCGAGCGCTGAAATTGTCTCAGAGGCGTTTGCCATTGAGCTTACTTGGCTTTTTAACTCTGCAATACGGCTGTCGAATAGTTGTGTGTACTGCTCTAACAACTGTAGGCGACGAACTTCAACATCACCCTGATGTGGTTGCACGACAACCTGCCACCAAATCAGTGCGAATGCGACCAACAAGCCAACCAATGAGATAGCGATACAAAACCCGACATGTGAAAGGATGCCATCCCCGCCGCTAGAACGTGGCTTACTTTTAGATTTACGGTTGATCATCTTCGCCACTTCAGGGTGCCTCAACGGCTAGGGAGCCTCTGATTAAAGAATCTATGTAATGCAGTACGGGACGCCTCGCGCCTAAGGCGCTTATTCTGACATACTCCCGGGGTTTGTATCTGCTATCTGTGATGCAAAAATGAGCACCAATTGGCTAATCAAAGTATCAGCGAGTTGTCGCTTTGTTTGTTTGGGCAGGGTAATTTCACCATGCTCGAAGATGAGGGTGGCGGCGTTGTGAAGGCTGTTAAAACCTATACTTGGATCTGCAATGTCGTTGAGAACAATGGCGTCAAGTTGCTTACGAATTCGTTTGGCGCGGGCATGTTCAAGGGTGTTGTTAGTCTCTGCAGCAAAACCGATCACCAGCGGTTTCGGTCGGTGTTGGGCAACACCAGCGATAATATCCGGGTTCTCTACAAATTCGAGGGTTAGTGAACCAGACTCACCGCCACTGCGTTTCATTTTCACCTGTTCTACTAGCTTTGGGCGATAGTCGGCTACCGCTGCAACACCGATAAAAATATCGATTCCTGCAAGATGTTCTTGCACAGCACTTTGCATTTCTAAAGCGGTCACCACGTTAAGGCGTTGGATGCCTGCAGAGCTAGCAGCGACCCGTGGACCAGCGATGAGTATGACCTCGGCGCCAGCGGCCTTAGCCGCTTCGGCAATACTCAAACCCTGTAATCCAGAGCTATGGTTCGAAATGTATCGTACCGGATCGATAGGCTCTAGCGTTGGCCCTGCAGTGATCATCACATGCTGTCCGCTAAGTACAGAAGTGACCTGTAGGCTGGCTAAGAAGGCAACTAACTCATCGGGTTCTGACATTCGACCAGGACCGTCGTCACCGCAAGCTTGTTCGCCTGAATCGGGTCCAACGATGTGATAGCCCAAGGCTTGTACTGCTTTGAGGTTTGCTTGAGTTGCTGGGTGTTGATACATGCGCTGGTTCATGGCCGGCGCGACCACGATGGGTGCTTGAGTAGCCAAACAGGTTGTACTGAGTAGATCGTCTGCCATGCCGTGAGCCAGTTTTGCCAGCGTGTTGGCAGTTGCTGGCGCAACTAAAACAATGTCAGCCCAGCGTGCCAGCTCAATGTGACCCATGGCTGCTTCAGCGGCTTCATCCCACATGTCCTGGCGTACCGGGCTGCCCGTCACAGCCTGTAGAGTGGTCGGTGTTACGAAGTGATGAGCATTGGCCGAGAGCACCACCTGCACCTGTGCACCGACAGCGCGCAATGTTCGCACAATCAAAGGCGCTTTATAGGCTGCAATACCGGCGCTTACTGCGAGCAATATGTGTTTCCCGCGTAAACAGGATGGCTCAGATGCGGTTTTCATATGTTCAAGTTTTGAGATCATAATATTGTCAAGGTTACCCTGAAATGACGCTCGCGACACCACCACCGATCCCACCGCCACTGGGGAAATTGAGTATTCCCCAATGGCATATGAATGATCGCCCGCGTGAAAGGCTATTGGCGCGGGGCTCTCATTGCCTTAGCGTAGCCGAGCTATTGGCTTGTTGCCTGGGATCAGGTGTGCAAGGCGAAGATGCGGTTAGTTTGGCCACCCGGCTTTTAGCCCAATTTGGTGGGCTTGAAGGTGTACTGGCAGCGCCACCCTCTAAATTGATGGCCTGTCGCGGTGTAGGGCGCGCTAAGGTGTCAGTGATCAAAGCCATTCGAGAGTTGGCTCTGCGGCATGACGAAAACGCCCTGATCAATGAAGCGGTCGGCTACTCGAGTACCCGCGAGGTGTGTCGTTACGTACAAAGACGCATTGGTCATGAAGAGCGCGAAGTATTTGCCTGCTTATTCCTAAATGCTCGACATCAATTGTTGGCTTGGGAAATCCTGTTTTGGGGCTCAATTGACCGAGCTCATGTACACGCCAGAGAAGTCTTGAAGCGAAGTTTGCAACTTAACGCCGCTGCAGTAGTGTTTTGCCATAATCATCCATCGGGGGTGGCGGAACCAAGCCAGGCTGATTTGTCGTTAACGTCACAGTTGATAGATTTGCTGGCTAAAGTCGATATTAAGGTCCTCGATCACATCATTGTGAGTGTTGGAGGCAGTGTCTCTATGGCCGCAAGAGGTCTAATGCCTGGGTAGCCGGGCACAAGGCACTTGCTGGTAGGCCGGTGCTCTGGTATAAACGCGCCTCATTTTCTCTTGGATTCTTTGAACATGGCTCAGGTTTGCCAAGTTACCGGTAAGCGCCCAATGGCTGGGAACAACGTCAGTCATGCGCAAAACAAAACGCGTCGTCGTTTCTTGCCTAATCTGCACTATCATAGATTCTGGGTTGAATCAGAAAAGCGCTATGTGAGGTTGCGGGTTTCTTCGAAAGGTATGCGCATTATCGATAAGAAAGGTATTGATACAGTACTGCAAGATATTCGAGCGGCTGGCCAGAAGGTTTAGGCCTTTTTCAACCCGTACTCTGCACCAGTACCCACTCGCCACCAGTACCTATAAGAAGAGACATTCATTATGCGAGAAAAAGTTAAATTAGTATCCAGTGCAGGCACCGGACACTACTACACCACAGACAAGAACAAACGTAGTACGCCAGACAAGTTAGAAATGAAGAAATTTGACCCGGTGGTTCGTAAGCACGTGCTCTACACGGAAGCAAAAATAAAATAGCCCCATACCGCTTGTTCGCCTATTTTGTTCGCGTATGCCTGAGCTACCTGAAGTAGAGACCACGCGCAGAGGTATCGAACCCCATGTTCTAGGCCAATCCATTACCGATTGGACCGTGCGCAATCCTCGTTTGCGCTGGCCTGTCGAAATCCCTGCGCAACTACAAAACCAGACCGTTACTGCCGTTCAACGCCGAGGCAAATACATTCTCCTATCCACTGCTGTGGGTACTTTGCTGGTACACCTAGGTATGTCTGGTAGCCTGCGAATTCTAGAGCAGGGTGCGCAAGCGGGGAAGCATGATCATGTGGACATCCACTTTAGTAACCATAAGCTCCTACGTCTGAACGATCCTCGGCGATTCGGTTGCGTCATGTTCCAGGCAGGTTCCAATCCAATAAAGCACACACTGCTGAAGAATTTAGGCGTAGAACCTTTGTCTAACGAGTTCAGTGGCGAACATTTATTCGCACAATCACGCAACCGTAGAGTTGCAGTTAAGAATTTCATCATGGACAGCAAGGTGGTGGTTGGTGTGGGCAATATCTACGCTGCTGAAGCTTTATTTTCTGCGGGCCTACGACCGCGGGTTGCGGCGGGCAGGATTCCGCGACGCGTATACGACCGACTCGCCCAGGCTATCGTGGAAATTTTGCTTCGGGCCGTACGAGCAGGGGGTACGACACTTCGAGATTTCGTCGGCGCAGATGGCAATCCTGGCTACTTTGCGCAAACTCTGAACGTCTATGGGCGGCAGGGCCAGGCCTGTAGAACTTGCAGCACGACATTGAAGCTGCAAATTGTGGGGCAGCGTAGCTCTGTTTATTGTCCAAAGTGCCAAACCTCACAAGGATTCTCATGAACTTAGTGGTAAAGTGGCCCCGCTTAGCACGGAGAAGCTTCATGTTATTGAAAAGAAAATTGCTCGCAAGCGTAGCTGTTTGCGGCATGTTGTTGGGTTCGGTCCCGGTATTTGCCGCAGTAGACGCTGACGCAGATGCGACGCCTAGCGCCGGAGCGATGGTGGCAGATGCCCTGGTTGCACGTCCTCTCGGGTTGGTAGTGACTACCTTGGGTGCAGTCGCTTTTGTTGTAAGCTTGCCCTTTAGTGCGCTGGGCGGAAACGTCGAAGAAGCCGCTGATATGCTCGTGATCGGTCCTGGCAAGGAAACCTTTGTACGTTGCCTAGGATGTCGTAACTCGCGGCAACACTGAGGATTTAGCCGGGTGTTTTTAACGCCTCGGCTACCATTGGGTGTACGAACTGTGAAACATTTCCGCCGAGCGAAGCAATTTCCCTCACCAGGGTGGAAGAAATGAAGGAACATTCCTTCGATGTAGGCAGAAACACATATTCTATTTCAGGATCTAGAGACTGATTCATTTCGGCCATTTGAAACTCGTAATCGAAGTCTGTCATGGTACGTAAGCCGCGCAAAATAAAACGAGCGTTTTTGGATCTTACGTAGTTCACCAGTAGGGTGTTGAAGCCTTCCACAGAAACTCTTTCACCGAATTCACCGAGTACTTCCTTACACAAATCAATGCGATCTGCTAAATCGACAGCGGGATCTTTTTGCGCAGAGGTACCGATCGCTAATATGAGGTGATCGAATAGCTTCAGTGCTCTTGTGACTAGATCTGTGTGGCCGTTGGTAATTGGATTAAATGACCCTGGATAAACCACTATTTTCATACGCGCTCCCCCGCCTTGTTTGCCACTTTTATCTCGAAGGCGGGCATGGTATCCGGCGACTTAACTAGCTGCAACTACTTGGCATGGTGTTTAGCAAAATTGCGTGAGCATGGCCCGAACGAGTACTGTGCGTAATAGGCCATTGATGTTGGTTAGAGATACTATGCAGTAGCTCTAAGTCGCGACATTCGATGTAGATTGTGTTGCTCGCGATATCGGCGTTTTTAATCTCGGCAAGTGTGGCTTGGAGAAGCTTCGGATTGTCGAACGGTGGGTCCACAAAAATGAGATCGAAGCGGCGGGTGGTGGTGCGCACGAAGCGTTGAGCAGCCTGGCAAACTATCTCTGTATCCGCCCCCAATAGCTGCGACACTTGTCGTAAATCGTTACAGATTTGTCGGTTTTGATCGACGAAGCAAGCATCACTTGCTCCTTGAGAGAGTGCTTCGAAGCCAAGGGCTCCTGAGCCTGCAAATAAATCCAGGCAACGCATGCCGTGAAGGGTGGGACGCAGCCAATTAAACAAAGTCTCTCGGGTACGAGACAATGTGGGCCGCAATTGTGCATGATGTTGAAAGCGGAGCTTTCGGCCACTCCACTTACCGCCGATAATGCGCACCTCTTGAGATCTTTTAGGTGCCATTTTTAAGCATCCAGGTGCATGTGTGATTTACCAAACACCCAGTATAAGATCTTTGCGCGATATTAGGCAGACCTAGGAAAATTTGGTGAACGACGAGCATTCGGACAATCAACACAGTGGCGGGTTATGGGGGCGGCTGCGTCAGGGTTTATCCAAAACGCGAGCGCAGCTTGCCGAAGGGGTGGGTAACCTTCTCCTGGGTGAAAGAGAAATAGATGACCGGGTTCTGGATGATTTAGAAACTGCCTTACTCATCACCGATGTTGGAGTAGATACCACAACAGACATCATGAATGATTTGGCACAGCGAGTTCGGCGCAAAGAACTGAATAATACCAGAGCACTCCACCAAGCGCTGGCGAGCTTGTTAACGAAGCGCCTAGCGCCGCTGGAAAAACCGTTGCGGATAGGCGACAAAACACCCCACATCATTTTTTTTGTTGGGGTTAATGGTGTGGGTAAGACCACGACCATTGGCAAGTTGGCTAAACAATTACAGAATGAAGGCCGCCAGGTTATTTTAGCGGCGGGTGATACATTCCGAGCAGCCGCCGTAGAACAATTACAAGCATGGGGTGAGCGCAATGGTGTGCCAGTGATTGCCCAAGCTCAAGGCTCAGATAGTGCGTCTGTGGTATATGACGCGGTACAGTCTGCCCAAGCCAAAGGAGCAGATGTTGTTTTGGTTGATACTGCTGGGCGGTTGCAAGCCAAAACTCACTTGATGGACGAGCTAACAAAGGTGCACCGTGTTGTTAAGCGCTTGGATGAAAATGCACCTCACGATGTGATCTTAGTTCTTGATGGAGGTATCGGTCAAAACGCACTCAGCCAGGTGTCGCTGTTTAATCAAGCTGTACCGCTTACCGGATTGGTGATTACCAAACTCGACGGCAGTGCTAAGGCTGGTGTTCTCTTTGCGATCGCTGCCTTAAACAATATTGACGTGCCGGTGCATTTTATTGGGGTGGGCGAAGGCATAGACGATATGCGGCCGTTTGTAGCGCGCTCTTTCGTCGATGCCCTTTTAGCTCAAGACATAACGGAACAGGTGGAAGGTTAAGCCCGGTGGGACACATTCGATTACAACGTGTCACTAAGCGGTTCGAAAATGGCTTTGAAGCGCTCAGTGAAGTGACTACAGAATTCGCAGCCGGATCTATGACCTTTCTCACCGGTCATTCGGGGGCTGGGAAAAGTACATTTCTTAAACTTCTAATCCGCGCAGATACCCCTACACGAGGTCAAATATTGGTTAATGATGTCGACATTGGCGGTTTGTCTGCCGCAAGATTGCCACTTTATAGGCGCCATATTGGGGTGGTTTTTCAAGATCACCATCTTTTGGCGGCGCGTACGGTGTTCGACAATGTTGCTATGCCTCTACGTGTTGCTGGGATGCGCGAACGTGAAGTCGCTCGGCGCGTGCGCGCTTCTCTCACCACAGTGGAGCTGTTGGGTAAAGAAGGGTTGTTGCCGAGCCACCTCTCGACCGGAGAGCAACAAAGGATAGGTATTGCCAGGGCTGTGGTCACTCGACCTCGAATACTGCTAGCAGACGAACCAACCGGGAATTTGGATCCCGATCTTTCTCGGCACATCATGGATCTTTTCACACGCTTCAACCAGGTGGGTACAACCGTAATTGTTGCCAGCCACGACATCGACCTAATTGAAACTATGGGCCTGCGCATACTTCATCTTGAAGACGGCCGTGTGGTCAGCGACCGAACAAGCGATCCCGGTACGCAGTCAGCCGCCCAATCGGACCAAGCGGATAGTGTTGAGGTGGGCTCATAGTTAACAAGAACAGGGTTAACAAGAACAGAGCCAAGAAGGACCCTTGGGCAAACCAGAAGCGCAGTCCGTTAGGTTGGGGGCGAGATCATCTACGCGTCAGCAGCGAATCCTTCAACTTTGTCAGCTCGCGCCTTGGCACTAGTTTTTTGGTTTGGTTGGTGGTCGGCATTGCGCTGGCGTTACCCGCGGGCTTGTGGATACTGCAAGTTAATATGGATGAAATGAGTGCCCAGTGGGAGGGGCGTCCGGGTTTGAGTGTGTATTTTACGTTGCAAGCCGATAATGCAAGTGTGGCAGCAGTACAGGGCTATCTTGAAGAGCAACAGAATATTGATCGCGTGGAGTTGACCACGGCCAAAGACGCCTTGGAAGAATTCAAGACCTACAGTGGCTTAGGCAGTGCGTTAGACCTCCTGGGTAGCAACCCTTTGCCGGCATCACTACAAGCGCGCTTTGCCCAATCCATTGGTCCCATAGAAGTTGAATCGCTAATGAGCGCAACCCAGGCTCTCGCTGGAGTAGCCGAGGTGGTGGTTGAAAAAACCTGGCTAGAACGACTCAATGAGCTCTCTCGTGTTGTTAGCCGTCTGGGTGCGATGCTGGCGGTGTTGTTTGGTCTAGGCGCGGTATTGGTCACGGCTTCTTCGGTGCGGTTAGCGATAGAAGCGCGCTTAGATGAACTGCGTGTTTTGAAGCTGGTGGGCGCTACGCCAGGACAAGTTCGGCGACCTTTCCTATACTTCGGTGCCATCTATGGTTTTGGTGGGGGTGTCGTCGCGGCGATGTTGATCGCCGTCACCATACTCGTCATCGAACCGCCGCTGCAAGGGCTGCTGGGCAGCTATCAGCAAACCCTCGACCTGGCAGGTTTTGACCCGCTATTTTTGACGGTTTTATTGCTTGTGGGTAGTGGACTTGGAATTTTAGGCGCGCTGGTGGCTGTAGGGCAACGTATTCGAGATCTAGAAGTTGTTTAAATTCAAAGAGTTAGACTCTGTCACGGAACTCGTATATAAACTAGCAGTCTCTAGTCTAGAGTGCTAAAATTATATGATAAGTGTTACCGGAGGTATCACATGACCGCAAGTGCAACTTTTTCTGCAACGACAAATTTAATGGCATTGCCAAGTTTGTCGCCTGGCCGCGATTTGGACGCCTACCTAAATACCATTAGCGGCTTGCAAATTTTGAGCGTAGAGGACGAACAAGCCCTCGCCAAACGCTTTTACTATGACCAAGATCTTGCCGCAGCGCGTGAATTGGTGCTTAGCCACCTGCGCTTTGTTGCCCACATCGCTAGATCTTATAAAGGCTATGGCCTTTCCCAGGCCGACCTCGTCCAAGAGGGTAATGTTGGACTGATGAAGGCTGTAAAGCGTTTCGACCCGAACGTGGGTGTGCGTCTGGTGTCATTTGCTGTGCATTGGATAAAGGCAGAGATGCATGAGTTCATTCTACGCAATTGGCGCATTGTGAAAGTAGCCACGACCAAGGCGCAGCGAAAGTTGTTTTTTAATCTGCGCAGTTCAAAAAAGCAGCTTGCGTGGTTAAACCAGAGCGAAACCAAGGCCATTGCCGATGATCTTGGGGTTTCCGCCAAGGAAGTCACGCGAATGGAAGGTCGCCTTACCGCCAGTGACATGGCTTTTGATGGATACGACTTGGATGATGGGGCCAGCACTGCTCCTGCTCATTTTCTCGTTGCTCCGGCTTCGGACCCTGCTGATATTGTTGCGGATGAAGATTTTCGGGCGGATAAGAACCAGCGATTAGCGTTGGCCCTTAAAGATTTAGATGATCGTAGCCGGGAGATATTGCAGCAGCGATGGCTCAGTGATGAAAAATCTACGCTGCACGAGCTAGCTGCACAGTATGGTATATCAGCAGAACGCATTCGACAGCTAGAAAAAAATGCGATGAAAAAGCTTAAAAAAGCCATCGCAGCCTAACAGTCACAATGACCTAATCAGAGGTTACCTGGTCTGTGACGGCTTCCAAATGTGTTGTTCTCGCCGGTGTGTTGTTCGGACTCACCGGCGTTATTTTTGGGGCATGGGGTGCACACGGACTTGCTGAATATATAGGCAGAGAAGACGTCGGAGCCTGGGATACAGCAGTTTCTTATCAGTGGATGCACGCAATAACACTTCTGATCATTGGCATTTGGCACCGCAGTTACCACTCAAATTTGTTATTGGTGGGCGCGGGCTTGATGAGCGTTGGTATTGTCTTGTTTTCCGGCAGCCTCTATTTACTAGTTCTGAGCAGCCAAGCATGGCTTGGACCCATTACCCCACTTGGTGGCATTGCGTTTATTCTTGGTTGGACGAGTCTTGCTGTTGCTGTAATTAAGTGGCGATAAGTGTGCTGACGTTGTTCTAATGCCGAGCGAGCCCATAAATAGTAGCTTTCGGGAGCATACCTATATTCGCAGGCGCGGCCGCATGACAAAGGCACAAACACGCGCATATGATGAATTGCTCGCAGACTATTCTACCGATACCGTAGCCCTACATCACAACCGGTGCGTAGGTATTGAGATTGGTTTTGGTATGGGTCGCGCCTTGCTAGATTGGGCTGCGACGAAACCTGAATGGCAATTATTTGGAATCGAGTTGTATCAACCAGGGGTCGGGGCTTTAGTCGATGGCCTGCACAAGCGCGAGATAAATAACGTCAGGGTACTGCAGAAGCCTGCTCAATTAGTCTGTGCCGATATGGATTGCCATGTGGTAGATGAAGTGAGGGTATTTTTCCCCGACCCTTGGCCGAAAAAGAGGCACCATAAACGTCGCTTGGTGCAGGTCGATTTTATTCATGATCTGGCTCGAATAGTAAAACCCCATGGGAAACTACACCTTGCAACAGATTGGCCCCCATACGCTGATTGGATGCGAGAAGTGTTGGCACAGGTGACATCGTGTTGATTGCATACGCCAGGCGGATACGCCATCCCAGGTAGAGGAAGTGTTGAACAGTAGAGTGACGACAAATTTTGAACGGCGAGGCCAAAAGCTAGGCCATGAAATACATGATCTTATTTATCGCCGCAAAGTATTGGACGAAAGTTGTGGCCGAAGGTAGCAAGCAGATCAGCCAATAAATTCGGCCACCACTGTATCAAGATATCGCAAACCTTTAGGGGTAGTGGCACAACGGTCTGCCCGAACCAAACCTTGCTCGACCAGATTCAGCCAGGTAGCTTCTATCTCTGCCCATGCTAAGCCAGTTGTGTGTGCGAATTGGGCAAAGCTGACACCGTCCAGTAAGCGCAAGGCATTCATCATGAATTCGACAGCGAGTTGTTGGCTATCCACAA
>QIGT01000263.1 GCA_003230835.1 Gammaproteobacteria bacterium | reverse complement strand
GCGTCTGGCATGGTGCCGTTGGGCATACAAGCAGCGCAAGATGATGAGCCAAAGAGCCGGGCAATGAACTTACTGAAGATCGGCAAGCGCAAAGTACATCTCAATGAATTGGTTGTGTTTAGCCATCAAATGGCAAGCCTGAGCAAGGCGGGCATATCGGTGGTGCGTGCAGTGCGAACCCTGGGTGAGAGCAGTAAGAATGAATACCTTGCGCAGGTTCTAGTGGAAGTTGCGCAAGATCTTGAGGCAGGTGCGGATATCGCCACAAGTTTAGGACGCCATCCTCGGGTTTTTAATGAACTTTATATCAGCCTGATTCATGTGGGGGAAAACACTGGACGACTCGATTCTGCCTTTACGCAAATATCGCGTTATCTAGAACTTGAAAGAGAAACCCGTCGTCGTGTTCAGGCAGCGACTCGCTATCCGAGCTTTGTGTTGATTGCTATATCCATCGCAGTGGTTATCTTGAATATATTTGTGATTCCAGCATTTGCGCAAGTATTCGAAAAATACAATGCGGAATTACCCTGGCAAACCCAGGTCATACTCGCGGTTTCGCAAGCATTTGTTGACTACTGGCCGATCATAGGTCTGTTGTTTGTCGCCGGTATCTTCGCCTGGCGCAGATATTTGCAAACCACCGAGGGTTTGCATACTTGGCATCGTTGGAAAATCAGAATTCCAATTGTAGGGTCGATATTTGAGCGCATCTACCTATCGAGATTTTGTCACACGTTTGCCATGGTCAGTCGTGCCGGTGTGCCCCTGGTTCAGGGTTTGAAAATCACTTCCAGAGCGATAGGCAATGAATATATGGCGCGGAAAATTGTTGGCATGCGCGCCAGTATCGAACGAGGAGAATCAATAACTGCAACCGCACACAAAGCCGAATTATTTTCTCCAGTGGTCCTCCAGATGATGTCTGTTGGGGAAGAAACCGGCGCCATGGATGAGTTGCTGGAGCAGGCCGCCTTGTTTTACGAAGAAGAGGTGGAATACGAGCTTAAGAGCCTTACCGACGCTCTTGAACCCATATTGATAGTCGGCATTTCAGGATTAGTGTTGATAATGGCCCTTGGTGTGTTTCTACCCTTATGGGACCTCAATAGTGTCGCGCACTAGAGTCGAGCACTAAGTCTTATTTTGTATCTCCACCTGGAAGAATCACGATAAGAGTCTAGGCTTATTTAAGACGTATTTGGTAAGGAAAGACCATGAAAAACACTATTCGGAACACTAAGGGTTTCACCATTGTGGAACTGGTTGTTGTTATCATATTGCTAGGTATCCTCGCAGCTACTGCGTTACCTCGATTTATTGATGTTGATGACGATGCACACGCAGCAGCCTTTGCTGGCGCCTTGGGAGGCTACCAAACAGGGGTAGCTCTATATCACGCGCAATGGGTTGCTAGCGGGCAGGATGCCGCTGGCACCCCAGTGCCTGAGTTTGATAACTTGCGTGTTACCGCCCAAGGTTACCCGTACAGTCAAACTACCCAAGCTGGCCATGTGCCCACAGTCTCGCAAGATTGTGCGGATGTATTTTCCGGTGTCTTTCAAAGTGGTCCGAGCATTTCTGCTGTTGCTGCTTTAGCCAACGTGGCTGCCAGTTCTACAGACTATACTGCGGTGAGAAACGCCGCGAACTGCGAGTACTACTACACTGCGCAAGGCCGTGTTAGTGGTGACTCTATCTCGTTGTTCATCTATATCTCTGCTACCGGTTTAGTCACTCGAACTACTGCTACTTTGCCCTAACCCAATGATGATTAGCGGCAGGCAATTTAATTTGCCGCTGATTCGCGCTGTCGGGTTCACTGTCGTTGAGATAGTGGTGGTGTTGATCTTGCTCGGCATCCTTAGTGCGACGGCGATGTCGAGGATGATTTCCGCAACCGCATTCTCTGGGCTCACCCTAACCAACACTTTCAGGTCTCATGCTCAGTATGCAGCACAGCTTGCGCAAACGGGTGCGGGTGTTGTTACCCTGGGTATGTCGGTCAGTGGCGGCGTGCGGCACCTGCACATACGCGCTGATGGTGTGATAGCTCGGCACACGGAGCTCAAACTAGGCAATCTTACTCTCGCTGTTGATAACGCCGGTACGCTACAAACGGTGACCAATGATGTTGCGTTGGTCGTGCAATATCGCAATAGTGGTGAGGTAGGCGGAGCCGCCGTTGGAACGGCTGTACTGGATGTTGACCAAGGCTTTGAGTTTTTAGCCCAAGGTGAGCGTGTCCATTCTATTTGTTTTTATCCCACCGGCTATGTCAGTGCGCTTGCGTGTTAACTTGCAGGCTAGCGGAGGCTGTCGCGGTTTTACTTTAGTAGAAGCGATTGTCAGCATGCTGCTGATTTCCATTGCAGCCATAGCTATGGCCAGCGCTATGGGATTGGCCTTTAGCCATTCCTCGGACAATTTGGTGCATACCAAAAGTGTGCAGTTGGCGAGGTCCTACCTAGAAGAAATATTAGCCCGCAGATTTGATGAGAATACACCCGTGGGCGGCCTGCCCCCTTGTTCTGCACTGGCTGTTAGTTGTAGTAGCTTGGGTAATGATGCCGAAACGCGTAGTAGTTATGACGATGTTGATGACTACCATGGGTTAGATGAATCACCACCGCAAGATGCCCAAGGCAATGTAATTGCAGGATTTGCTGGCTATCGGGTTCGAATCAGCGTGAGTTATGCCAATGCATCTCAGATAAGTGCGTGGTCTTTAGATGCGAGCGATGATGCCAAAGTGGTTGTTGTTGAAGTCATTTCTCCTGACTTGAAGAGTCAAGAATTCACCGCAGTGAAAGGTAATTACTGATGCGATCATGGGTTAGAAACAGCGGATTTACCCTGGTTGAAATGATCGTAGTTTTGGTTGTGCTAGGGGTCTTATCCCTTGGGGGGACCTATTTTTTAGCCAATTCGGTGGATGGGTACGGTAGTGTGGTTGATCGTCAGCAATTGGCGGAACGAGGTCGATTTGCCTTAGAACATATGACCCGCGGGGTGCGAAATGCGCTTCCAGGCAGTGTTCGGGTACGTAATGATTGTTTAGAAATAGTGCCGGTGGTGACTGGCGCCCAGTATCTGTCGATTCCTGTGGCTTATGTTGCCAGCAGTGTTTTGACCACGCCCCCACCCGTCATGGTTCCGCCAAACGGATTGCGGCTAGCGGTGGCCGCTGATGCTGCGTTGTATGGCTTGTCGAATCCGGGAGCAATCAGTCCTACAACCGTTTCGATGTCCGTAAACTCAAGTGGTGTGCAGACTATTGTGCTGAATAGTGGGCATCAATTTATTTCTGAATCGCCGCGTAATCGCTTGTATTGGATAGCGACACCCATCAGCTATTGCATCAGTGCTGGGCATCTATGGCGCTATCAAGACTACGGTTTTGTTTCTGTGCAACCACAACCGACAGATTTACCGACCACAATGCCTGGGCGTGCACTGTTGGCAGAAACCGCATCTGTGGTATTTGCGATGGACGCTGCGTCTCTGCAAAATAGTTCAGTAGTGGATGTGGCATTGGTAGTCTCTCAGGGTGATAGCCAATTAGAAGTAGTGACCAAGATTCAGGTGCGCAATGTGCTGTAGTAAACAACCACAGCAGGGTTCGAGTTTGATGACAGCTATCGCTTTAATCACCATCGTTGCATTGCTTGCGGTTGCCATTACCCGCTCTGTTGAGTTGGGTGCTGAAAGTGTATCGCTAGAAATAGTCAGCCAACGAGCAAGCTTTGCGGCTACCAGTGGCGCCCAACTTGCGCTGAATCGAGTTTTCGCGCCGAGTGGCACCAGCACTTGCTCCGATCAAACCATGAATTTTGCCAGCCTCGCTGGCTTACCTGCTTGTGAAGCGCGCGTGACTTGTACGGCGCAAGTGATAGATGGCAAGCCATACTACACCTTGGTGAGTGACGGGCGCTGCGATGCAGGAAATATGCAGTCTCAACGATCGGTAATTGTAAAGGCGACCCCATAGAATTAAGCGCAAGAACGCTTGTTAAGAAATATCAAGCTCCTGCATTTTGCGTGTCAGCGTATTGCGACCCCAACCCAACAGTTGTGCGGCGTCACGCTTCTTGCCACCTGTTTTGCGCAGCGCAGTACTGATCATAATGCTTTCGAATCGAGGCAGCGCAGTATCAAGCAAAGGTGTGTTGGCATTGGTGTCGAGCATTTGGTTGGCCCAAAGTTCGAGGCTGACCTCCCAGTCAGAATTTGCCAAGGTGTTTTCGGATTGTTGCAGTTCTGCAGGTAGATCACTGACTAAAATGGTACGGGTGCTGGCCATAACATGCAGCCAACGACAGGTATTCTCCAGTTGTCGAACGTTACCGGGCCAGGGTAACAAGCTGAGATAGTCTTCTGTTTCGCCAGCAAGACGTTTAGCTTCGTCGCCCAGTTCTAGTGCAGCAGCTTCCAAAAAGTGAGCAGCGAGGGTGGCAATGTCGGTGCGTCGCTGGTTCAAGGCGGGCACATGTACACGAATGACATTTAAACGATGGTATAGGTCTTCACGAAACTCACCGCGGCTAATTAAACTTTCTAAGTCTTGGTGGGTAGCGGCAATGATACGCACATCTACGGTAACCGCTTGATGTCCGCCAACACGGTAGAACTCGCTCTCTGCTAATACCCGCAGTAAGCGGGTTTGAGCCGCAGCCGGCATGTCGCCAATTTCGTCTAAGAAAAGGGTGCCGTTGTTGGCTTGTTCAAAGCGTCCAATGCGGCGTTGTGTCGCGCCGCTAAAGGCACCTTTCTCGTGCCCGAACAGTTCGCTCTCGATTAAGTCGCTGGGAATGGCGGCCATGTTTAAGGCCACGAAGGGCTGCTCAGCTCTGGGACTGTGCCGATGTAGGGCTTTGGCAACCAGTTCCTTGCCTGCGCCGGATGGTCCGTTGATTAATACTGAGACGTTTGATGATGAGAGCCGACCAATCGCACGAAAGACTTCCTGCATGGCTGGTGCCTGACCAATGATTTCTGGCGCGGGCTCACTTGTTTTTAGTTCTACTATGCTGGTGTCTTGTCGGTGGGCAATGGCGCGTCGTACTACTGCGACTACTTCATCGATATCAAATGGTTTAGGCAGATACTCAAAGGCACCTTTTTTGAAGCTCGCCACTGCGCTTTGCAAATCAGAATGAGCCGTCATGATAATGATAGGAACAGTAGGGTGGCTTTTTTGCACTTCCTGCAGAAAATCTAAGCCTGAGGTTCCAGGCATACGTATATCAGTCAGAATTGCTAACGGCGCGTCATCGTGTAGATGGTGCATGGCTTGATCAGCAGTATTAAATGCCGTAATCGGTATACCTGCCTGGCTGAGGGCTCGGTCAAGTACCCAGCGGATAGACTTGTCATCGTCAATGACCCAAACATGTTCGCTCATGGTTGGTGAACCCCCTCATTGTTCTGTGTGTGGGAAGTGAAAGGTAGGTAGATGGAAAAGCAAGTATTGCCAGGTTTGCTGGCGACCTGGATCGAGCCCTGGTGTTGAGCAATGATGTTCTGGGTGATCGCCAAGCCCAACCCGGTGCCGTTCGCGCGACCACTGATCATGGGAAAGAAGATGCGTTCCGCTAGCGCTGGGTCGATGCCTGGACCATTGTCGATGATGTCCAAATGCATCACTAAGCGATGGCGGATATTGCCTATGGTGAATTGTCGACATGCCCGGGATCGCAACGTAATGCGGGGTTGCTCCAACTGCGCTGTAGCGTCGCATGCATTACGCACAATATTCATGATCGCCTGTTTAAGTTGGTCTTCGTCTGCGGATATATCCGGCAAACTAGGGTCGTAGTCGCGCCGCCAAGTGATTCGATTGGGTACTTCAGCTTCCACCAGTTGAATGATGTGTTCGAGTACTCTGAGAATATTCAGTGGTGCTATGTGTTGTTGTTGATTGGGCCCTAACATACGGTCGACCAAAATCTTTAGACGATCCACTTCGCTAATGATGATGCCGGTATATTCTTTCTGCGCATCAACGGTGAGTTCGCGCTCTAAAAGCTGTGCTGCGCCGCGTATGCCACCAAGTGGGTTTTTAACCTCATGCGCGAGGCCGCGGATCAACTGCCGGGCGATATTTTGACGTGCCACAGATTCATCATCTTTGTTGATGCGTTGCAGGCGGTTGAGGGGTTGAAGCTCAATCAGTAAGGCGCTGGTTGTATCTTTGGACTCTAGCAGGGTGACCGTGAAATCGACCTTTTGGATGATGTTGTCAGGTAAACGGATGGTGATTTCTCGCTCAGTATAGGGTTGGCGATTTGCAAGTGCGGCTGCTAGGGAGGGCACCAGTTCATCGGCATGCAGTATGAGTTCATGTAACTGCTGGCCGGTCGCTTGGCTGTGGGATGTTTGCAGCAAATTTTCCGCCGCGCTATTGATAAAGCTGATACGCAAATCTGTGTCTAGCACCACGATTGCGGTGACTAGGTTGTCGATCAGGGCTTTGTAAGAATCCACGCCATTGTACGCATCAGTGCAGGACGCACTAAAATAGTGCGCGCACCATTAAAGGTCAACCGTTTCCTGGATGTTAACCGCTATTGTTGGGACTGTTGCGACTGCTAGGACTGTTAGGACGGTTTTGGATGGAATAGCGTAGTAAGTGGAAGTTTATGCTGCTTGAGTCCATGAGTGCAGTACCGTTGCCGTCTACAACTTGAATCTGCAGCTGGTGGGTACCTCTGTCGACGTTCAGCAGGCTAAAGCTGCCACCTTTGCTGGTGGTTGCATAGATTTCGCCATCAAGTAGCAGTTCCACTTGATGGCCCCTTTCGACCTGAAGGTCTGGGTGCAGATAGAATTGGACCGTGACGTTGCCAGCATTTTCGCGCACAGCTTCGTCATTGGTGGGCGATAAGATGCGTAGGTGTTCGTAGATGACTAAAGAAAAATCTTCTTCGAGGTCTTCTTCGCGCGGGTCTTGACCAACCATTTCCGCCGTTGCGGAAGGCTGGGAGAACTGATTGCCTGGATTTAAATCGAGGGGTTGCGAGCCATCATTGGGCGGCACGTCTGTAAATACAGGGTTACCGTTGGAATCAATGGTTTTGTATATGCGCGCCGATGCCTCGCCGGTGATTAGCGCCGTGAGCAGCAATACTGCTATTAGCTTGCTTAAAATATAAACCATCTATGTATTTTCCAACAGTTAACGCAACGATACGCAATATTGGACCACAAAAAGGTAAAAAAAAGCCCCAACAAGTGTAAATGCTTGAGGGGCTTTTGTAAGCAGGCGGTGCTTAAGCGTTATGCAAGCGCTTCTTTGGTGGTTTTTATAATGGCTGCTGCCACCTTGTAGGGGTCTGCATTTGAGGCTGTGCGTCGATCTTCCAGGCGGCCTATCCACCCATCTGCAGGGGTGGTGATAGGAATACGAATGGATGCACCACGGTCCGAGATGCCGTAGCTGAACATTTCGATCGACTGTGTTTCATGCTTGCCGGTTAAGCGTTGATCATTGTCCGCGCCATAGACACTGATGTGACGTTCGATATTTTTACTAAATTCTTCGCATATTTTGGTAAAAATTTCTTCTTTGCCGTCCTCACGCATGGCTCTGTTGGAAAAGTTCGCGTGCATACCACTGCCATTCCAATCGGTATCTCCCAACGGTTTTGGATGCCAATTAATGGCGTAGCCATACCGCTCTCCAGTGCGCTCAAGCAGGTAACGTGCCATCCAAGTTTCGTCTCCGGCTTGTTTTGCACCCTTTGCAAAAACTTGGAATTCCCATTGTCCTGCGGCAACTTCTGCGTTGATGCCTTCGACGTTGATATTGGCTTCGAGACAAATATCGAGGTGCTCTTCCACCATATCGCGGCCGTAAGTGTTCATTGCACCCACAGAGCAGTAGTACGGCCCTTGAGGCCGCGGAAAGCCGTTCTCAGGAAAGCCGGGGGGTAGTTGTAAATCGATATCCCACAGGAAGTATTCTTGTTCGAAACCAAACCAAAAGTCGACGTCATCGTCATCGATGGTGGCGCGTCCATTTGAGGGGTGGGGTGATCCGTCCGCATTGAGCACTTCTGTCATGACCAAGTAGGCGTTTTTACGGTCTGGGTCTGGGTAAACGGCAACGGGGTTTAGCAAACAGTCGGAGTCGCTACCATCTGCCTGCTCAGTTGAACTGCCGTCGAAGGACCACATTGGACATTCTTCCAATGTGCCACCAAAATCAGACTCAACGCGGGTTTTGCTGCGTAGACTCTGAGTGGGTTGGTAGCCATCTAACCATATGTATTCTAATTTCGTCTTCATGTTTTTGTTATCTCCTTCGACCTGTTCGCATACCCATTCTCATACCTTTACCTAGAAGAGCAAGAAGTGTGCCACGGAGTTGGGCTAAATATAAGGCCCTAAGCAAGGTGGAAGGTAGTTATCGCCCAATTTTAGTGCAACGGACAAATGTGTGCACCTGTTGTGTGCGAAAACTACGTGCGAAAGCCTCAGCGAACAATGATCCGAAAGTGATACTCGTCGTTTTGTTCTGCGGCGAGTTCCAAACTGTGTCCATGTACCCGAGTCCAGGAAGGAATGTCTTGCAGGGTGCCTGGGTCAGTTGCCACCAAGGTCAGTACATCTCCAGGTTGTAGGGTTTTAATGAGATCCTGGGCCTTAATGACTGGCATTGGGCAGAGTAGCCTACGTGCATCGATGTGATGACGCTGCGTTTCGGAGCGCATAGAAGGTGGGTGTGTAGATGAAGAATCAGACATGCCAGCTCGGATCCAGGGCATCAATAGGCAACGCTGTGGTGGTGATGGGTTTAGTCTCGCCGTCGGGGAAACGAACTTCATAGACGAGGTCTGCCGCGTCGCGTCCTTGGCTGTAGCGGCCAACAATTTGGCAGGCGAATTCTATATCTTGGGTTGTGGGCGCGCCGTCGATCAATGCCAATGGTCCCATGTGGCTGGTGGTCTTAATGCTGATGAAGGTGTTTTTATAGCCCTCTAAGTATTTGTTTTCACCCTCTTCGCGGCCGACGATGAGCTTGTAATGGGGTTGCGGCCGAATATGGCGGCCTACCTTAAGCAACATAATGTCGTCCAATTCGTACTCACGGCTGCCTCGCGCTTGCCATAAATCGGTTAATTTGTTCGAGTATTGCTCGTCAGTCAGGAAGCAGCAGCCGCCAGCGGGTTGAGACCAGTCAGTGAAACCCAACTGCAATGCGAGCGCGATTTGTGGTTTGCGGTTTCTACCGTGGAAGTCGAATAGTTTTTCGCGGTCAATCCAACCTTCTCGCTCGGGCAAAGTAGGCGGTAGGTGCTGGGCACATAAAGGTCGCAGCAAGCGATCTTCTACACCTGATTCCCGCGCGATTATCGGCATGGTTTCTTTGCGTTGGCTTTTAGGGCGTTGTCCAATGACTTCGCCGGTGATGATGAAGTCAAAGCCATTGTCTTGCATAAATGACCAGGCTTGAGCCTTCTTGACCATAAAAATTTTACAGTCCAGGCATGGATTCAGGTTTTGCCCATACCCATGTTTAGGATTAAGGAGAACGTCTTTGTATTCTTCAATGACATCAACAATGTGCAGTTTGATACCCAATTGCTCGGCTACCCACAGTGCATTGTTCCGTTTTGGGTTCTGCTGTTTCTTCTTTCTGATGGCGTGGGTGTGGCCTTCCACGCAAAATCCGGTGAAAAAATTCACCCCTTCCACGTGAATGCCCTGATCCAAGATGACTTT
Organism: Gammaproteobacteria bacterium; assembly: GCA_003230835.1. Classification (GTDB taxonomy): domain Bacteria; phylum Pseudomonadota; class Gammaproteobacteria; order Pseudomonadales; family Azotimanducaceae; genus UBA4421. The sequence goes on along the minus strand of QIGT01000263.1, from coordinate 5,103 downwards.
GGCTGCCAACATTGAATCTAAACCGCCAGATATTAGGGCGACAGCTCGCTTTTGTTCCGCCATAATCGCCGCCTTTTTAGTTTCCGCCAAATATACGAGGCCGCGCAGTCTAGTGCCCAACCCAAACGTTCGCAACATCGCCATCATCGCTCATGTTGACCATGGTAAAACGACCTTGGTCGATCGCCTTCTTCAGCAATCTGGTCTACTTGCAGATAACGCGGTAGAGCGGGTTATGGACAGTGGTGACCTGGAAAGAGAGAGAGGTATCACAATTCTCTCCAAAAACACTTCAATTGAATACAAAGGCACCAAAATCAATATTGTTGATACACCTGGACATGCCGATTTTGGTGGTGAGGTGGAGCGCATATTGTCTATGGTTGATGCTGTGCTGCTGCTGGTGGATGCGGTAGAGGGTCCGATGCCGCAAACTCGATTCGTCACGCAAAAAGCATTCGGCTTCGGCTTAAAGCCGATCGTGGTGGTGAATAAAGTAGATAGGGACGGATGCGAACCTTACCGCGTTATCGACGAAGTGTTCGACTTGTTCGACAACCTAGGGGGTACTGATGAGCAGCTAGATTTTTCAGTAATCTATGCTTCGGCTATAAAGGGTGTAGCGGGTATAGAGCCCGACCAGTTAGCAGATGATATGTCTCCATTGCTAGATCTCATCGTAAAGGAAGTGCCGCCGCCCGATGTGGATGAAGAAGGCCCTCTGCAAATGCAGATCAGTTCGCTTGGATACTCAACTTATGAAGGTGTGATGGGTGTAGGCCGAGTCAGTCGAGGCACAGTACACCGAAATCAACAGGTGGTGGTGATCGCGCGGGATGGCAAAGTGCGTAAAGCCAAAATTGCTACCGTGAAGGGCTACAGTGGTTTGGAACGTAGGGATCAAGAAAGCGCCAGTGCTGGAGACATCGTTTGTGTCACTGGAATTGAAGGCATTGGTATTTCGGACACGATCTGCAGCCCCGAGGTTGTGGAAGCGATTGCGCCGTTGAGTGTTGATGAACCTACGTTGTCGATGATGTTTTGTGTGAACAACTCTCCCATGGCGGGTACAGAGGGGAAGTTTCTCACCAGTCGTCAATTGCGTGAACGGCTCTTCACTGAAGCTTCGCACAACGTAGCACTCATGGTAGAAGAAACTGCAGATCCGGATAAGTTCAAGGTGTCTGGGCGCGGTGAATTGCATTTGTCTGTGTTGATAGAAACCATGCGGCGAGAAGGCTTTGAGTTGGCTGTTTCTCGGCCGCAAGTAATTTTCCGAGAGGTGGATGGGGTTATTGAAGAGCCTTATGAGCTATTGATTCTAGATGTTGAAACCCAACACCAAGGCAAGGTCATGGAGTCGTTGGGTGATCGACGCGGCGAACTTCAAGAAATGTTACCGGATGGCGCGGGTCGAGTACGTTTGGTGTTTCGCATTCCTACTCGGGGAATAATGGGTTTTCGCCCAATTTTTCTATCCCTGACCTCTGGTACTGGCATCATGTCCTTTGCAGCAGCGGGTTTTGGCGCGCGCCTGACTGATATGGTTGGGCAGCGCAGTAATGGTGTGATGATTTCAAATGCCCAAGGTAAGGCGGTGGCATTTGCACTGTTTAACTTGCAGAATCGCGGCCGCATGATCGTCAATCCAAATGATCCTGTATATGAAGGGATGATTGTGGGCGTGCATAGTCGCAATAATGATCTCACCGTGAATCCGATGAAAGAGAAAAAACTCACCAACGTTCGAGCTTCGGGAACGGATGAAGCGGTGACGTTGGCAGCGTCAATACAAATGACACTAGAGCAGGCGCTGGAGTTTATAGCTGACGATGAATTGGTAGAAATAACGCCGCAAGCAATACGGGTGCGTAAGGCATTGCTTAAAGAGCACGAGAGAAAAAGGGCTTAGAACGGTTATCCCATTGCGCATGGTTTAAGTCGAATCTGCTAATGAGAGTTTTAGTACAGCGAGTGAGCCAAGCTTCGGTTGAAGTCAACGGCAAGAGCATTGCCGCTATTCGACATGGGTTGTTGCTGTTGGTGGGCATTGCTCCGGCGGATGGTCAAGAAGAAGTACGTTGGCTGGCAGACAAGGCTTTGGGGTTGCGGATATTTGCCGACCACGCAAAGCCCATGAACCGCAATGTGCTCGAAGTTGATGGAGAGATATTGGTGATCTCGCAATTTACCTTGACGGCAGATACGAGCAAGGGCAGGCGACCTAGTTTTACTACCGCGGCGCGTCCTGAAGTTGCAAAAGTAGTGTTTCAGAAATTTGTTGAAGAGCTGAACAAAACCACAGCCGTGCAAACTGGGCAGTTTGGCGCAGATATGCAAATATCCCTCGTCAATGATGGCCCGGTGACCTTCATGTTAGAACGATGAACTCACAAGAGACCTTACTCAATTACCTCGCTACCCAAGAACCTAGCTTGAGTCTTCGCGGACCTCTCTGACCTCGATAAATCTGGCTAAAAACACTCCCACCTCAAACAACAACCATGTAGGTAGTGCCAGTAACAACTGCGAGATAACGTCTGGTGGTGTAAGCAGCATGCCTAGAATAAAGCAGCCGACAATTACGTATGGACGCTTGTTACTCATAGATTCTGCGGTCGCCAGACCTGACCACGCTAAAAGCATGGTGGCGATGGGAATTTCAAAGGCAATACCAAAGGCTAAGAACATCTTTAGCACAAAGTCTATGTAAGCATTGATGTCGGTCATAATCGCAACACCTTCTGGTGCTACTTGGGTGAAGAAAGCAAACACCAGCGGGAACACTAAAAAATAGACAAAGGCCATGCCGGAATAAAATAGAGCAATGCTTGAAAATAGTAGGGGCATGGCAAATTTCTTTTCATGCCGATACAAGCCGGGTGAAATGAAGGCCCATATCTGATGGAGTAAATAGGGTACGCCGAGAAATAGTGCCGCAAAAAAGGCAACCTTTAACGGCGTTAAGAACGGCGAGGCAACTTGAGTGGCGATCATCGTTGAGCCTTCAGGTAGCTGCGCCGTCAACGGCTCTGATATCCATGTATAAATGTCATTGGCGTAGAAATATAGCGGTATGAATAGCAGCCCAACCACGCCAACTCCTCGTAAGATTCGGCTGCGTAGTTCGATCAGATGCTCTAGGAAGGGTTGTTCTTCGTTGTCTACGGCGCTGTCGTGAGGATTTTGAGATGAATTTTTGGACACCAAATCAGCCGCGCTCGTCGAATTTGTGTTTGGCTGCATGGGCCGCCTCTAGTTCGGCTTCGCTTCTAGGTGGTGGATTGGGCTCCGGCATCTCTGTTTGTGCAGCTTGTTGATTGTTGGCATCTGTCGCGTGGTCGGCGTTGCTGTCGGCTTGGCCGCCATCAATCTTATGTGGGTCGGTAGCCGCACTGTCCACACTGCCCTTCACTTGGCGTTCGATGCGTTTCATTTCTTCCATCACGGCTTCGTTGTGCAGTTGGCGCTTTATCTCGTCCATACCTATTTCTTTTTCGATCTCGGACTTAACGGTACTAAACGAGCGGCGAATGCGCCCCATCCAAAGACCCATGGTGCGCAGCGTTTCAGGCAGTCGCTTGGGGCCAATGACCAGCAATCCCACAATTGCGATCAGCATAAGTTCAAAACCGCCGATATCGAACACCGCGAGCGCCTATCTAAACCTTTGAATTTTGGTGGGTTTTGCTATGTGTAGATGAGCTCTCGCTGGCATCACCTTCAATGATTTTGGCTTCAGTAGGTTTGCTTTCTTCGTCTTCAGAGACAGCGGTACGAAAGCCTTTGATTGCGTTACCTAAGTCTGCACCGATATTTTTCAGGCGCTTAGGTCCAAAAATGAGTAGTACGATTGCTAAGATCACCAGCAATTCGGTCATGCCTAGTCCAAACATAGTTTTCTCCAGTTAGGCGCTAAAGTGGCGACCATTATAGGGCTTCAAGAGAATGGATACAGTGTTGTAGGTCTATCCCTTTTTCAGGTAAAAATGTGTGCGCTGGCACAACAATAATGGCGATTTCTTGGTTGGCGTGCTCGATCAAGACCGCTGCGCCTTTTCATCATGGCCGCCTACACCAAATCGGTTATTCAGTTCTTCCAGAACATCGTTTGCTGACAGGTCCAGGTGGCACAGTAAAACCATGCTGTGAAACCACAGATCAGCCACCTCGCCCACTAGGGCTGGCTTTGCGCTGGGATCAGAACTTGCCTCCTTACCGGCAATAACCACCTCAGTTGCTTCCTCGCCGATCTTTTGCAGAATCTTATCGGTGCCTGCCGCATACAGGGAAGAAACATATGACTCTTTTGGGTGTTGTTTTTTACGACTTTCCAATACCTCGTTGAGCTGATCAATAATACTCATAAGCTACCTCTTAATTAATGGCTGGGCGCGCACAAAACTAGGCCCGCACCAGTAGGGCAGAACCGAGAAGGGCGCTCACAACACCGGCCAGCATACTCAGATCACCACTGCTCAAATCTTGAGTAATGGGTTGCCACAGTATCCATGTACTGAGGGCGATAAAGGTGATGCCAGCGACCCGTCTATATCGGCGGCTGCTATTTTGATTATAAAGTACACCCTCTATGCGTTTAAGACTTTCGCTTTGTTGGTGGACATGGCTTTTCAATAAATTGATCTGTGCATCATTCGCTTGCATTAGGCTAGGCAGGCGCAGCAGTTGTTGCCAAATGGTTGGACCCGCATCGACCCATTCTTGGATAAAATTTGCAGGCGTGATGCGTTGGGCAACCCACTGTTCCATGAAGGGTTGTGCAGTCTCCCAAAGGTCTAATTGCGGGTACAGTTGGCGTCCTAATCCTTCTATATAGAGGAGGGTTTTCTGCAAAAGTACCAATTGCGGCTGAACTTCCATATTGAATTGACCGGCTGCGCGAAACAGCTCTATAACAAATTCGCCGAAAGAAATTTCGTCTAAGGGTTTGGCGAATATGGGTTCGCATATTTGCCGGATGACCTGCTCGAACTCATCCGTATTTGTGTCTGGTGGAACCCAACCTGACTGTATGTGCAGCTCAACCACCCTGGCATAGTCTCGTTGAAAAAAGGCCAGCAAGTTGTATGCGAGATAGTTCTG
>QIGT01000262.1 GCA_003230835.1 Gammaproteobacteria bacterium | reverse complement strand
AATATTGCCTTGCACACTGATACCAAATGAATCTCTTTCCGAGAAACCGTCCGAAGGAGAAGCTTGCTCGCGAGGACCATTGACACCATTTGCGGCCATTATCAATGACAGCGGTGCGCGATCAACTATACCGGTGCGACCCATGTCGGCACGATTATCTTCCATGGTATCAACTGACAAAATCCATTCCGCAGCATCACCTTGCCACCGTAATTGAGCTCGTATGGAAGTTTGGTCTTCATCTTGTAGCTCAGTATTCAACAACACGTTATCGACAAAGCCATCATGCTCACGGTGGGTGAAGCTTAGCTTACCGTACAACTGTTCTGCTATTTGGCCGCTAACCAACCCTTTGTAACGCAGAATGCCTTCGTTACCAGCGGTGGCTCCTAGTTTGATCTGAGTTTCTTCGCTTGGTTTTACGGTCACCGCACTGATGGCACCACCAATGGCATTTCGACCAAACAGCGTACCTTGCGGACCGCGTAACACTTCTATGCGTTCGAGATCAAACATCTCAAAGTTGATGCCTGCCCCACGACCAATGTATACGCCATCTAAGAACAAACCCACTGAATTGTCTAAACCTGCACCATCATCGGCAGAGGTCACACCGCGCAAAGATATCAAGGCCTGACCCGGAGCAAATTCGCCATAACTCATACCTGGTACGTTCTGGCTGATTGACGCCGCGTCCGAAATGTCTTTATTTTCGAGTTCTTCCGCGCCCAGCGCAGTGACAGATATTGGAATATCTTGCACGTTCACGGCCCTATGTGTTGCGGTAACCACCATTTCTTCGATGACCCGCGCTTGCCCCCAAACTGTTTGTCCAAGCAATACTGCAACGCATAGCACAAGTAATTTATGCCAATTCATTTTCATTAAAATCCCCTCTCCTGATTGTAAACCCAGCAAGCGATGCCGACTGAGTACGCCAGATTTAATGATACATAGGAACGGAATACAAGATATTTTTAGAATCATTTAGATATAAAATATCATTATCCTGCTTATGACTAACGTGGACAGCTATGCTGCACCGCCATCGGGGACCGCAAGCTCACTGACCATGGTCAGGACATCATAAGATGCACAAACATTGTCATCTTGATCCGTGATTTGGGTATCCCAAGCCACCTCTCCGTAGCCTCGACCTTGCCGCAATGACTTAGACTTGCAGGTCAGACGTACCTTGATGCGAGTGCCTGGCTTCACAGGTTTAGTGAAGCGTAGTGTGTCGATCCCGTAGTTGGCTAAAACTGGTCCGTAGGGTGGATCGACAAATAATCCCGCCGCCGCAGCCACTAAAAAGTAACCATGCGCAACACGACCACCGAATAACGGGTTACGTTTGGCCGACTCCTCATCCATGTGGGCGTAGAAAATATCACCTGTTAGATGTGCAAAGGACTCGATGTCTGCAACGGTCACTTCACGTTCTGCGCTGAAGAACGTTGTACCGATAGCGAGTTCATGAAACGGTATACGAAAAGGATGAACGTCTGGTTCAATTATTTCCGCACCTTCTACCCAGCGACCGGTAATGCTAACAAGGGTTTGGGGGGAGCCTTGAATGGCGGTACGTTGCATGTAGTGTTTCACAGCACGAATGCCACCTAATTCTTCCCCGTCACCAGCACGACCGGGACCACCATGCAGCAGTGTGGGTAACGGTGAGCCATGACCCGTATGACTTTGGGCATTCTCACCATTCACGACTAAGATGCGACCATGATAGGAGGCGATATTGCTCACTAGGCTTGCTACGAATTCATCATCGTTGCTGAAGATAGATCCAACTAACGCACCATCTCCAGCTTTGACGATGCGCACAAGGTCGATGTTATCGCTATAGCCAATCAATGTGCACACAGGTCCGAATGCTTCTACATTGTTCACCACATCTGCTGTTGAAGAAGTTGCTTGCAGCAGTGTTGGGCCAATAAATGCGCCGCTACTCGGTGCATCTACCAAATCATCAATGGTGCGACCGTCCAACACAACTTCACAAGCTTGAGCCAGTGCTTCAATCGAACCCACCACGCGCTCTTTTTGAGCCAGGCTCACCAACGGACCCATTTGCACCCGTTCATTTCTTGGATTACCGGTCACGATACCTTGCAGCCTTATGCTTAAACTGGCAGACAGCTCCTGCATAATTTCCGTGGACACCAGTACCCTACGAATTGCAGTACACTTTTGGCCAGCCTTGGTGCTTATTTCCTTTACGACCTCATCGATCAATAGATTAAATTCATCGGAACCACTTTTCGCATCTGGACCTAAGATGGTGGCGTTCACCGAGTCTGTTTCGATGCTAAGGCGCGGATTATGGGCGACCACTTGAGGGTGGGTGCGGATAATTCGGGCGGTGGTGGTAGAGCCTGTGAAGGCAATCACATCCTGGCTTTGAACATGATCGAGAATGTCATGAGACTTTCCACACACCAATTGTAGAGCGCCTGCAGGCAGCACATCAGCATCGATCATCACCCGCACTAACGCTGCGGTGAGAAAGCCAGTTTGCTCTGCCGCTTTAACCATCACTGGCATGCCCGCAATGAAAGCGGGCGCGAACTTTTCTAATGTACCCCAGATTGGGAAGTTGAAGGCATTGATTTGCAGTGCTACACCCTGGCGAGGTGTGAAAACATGTTGGGCGACAAAGCTGCCGTCACGACTCAGTTTTTCGACATCCCCATCCACCACCACTTTCGCGTTCGGCAGCTCATTGGTTGCTCTACTGGCATAGGTGAAAAGTGTACCAAAGCCACCATCAATATCGATCCAACTGTCTGCCTTGGTGGCACCTGTTTGATAGGACACTTCATACAACGATTCTTTTGCATCGCCGAGTATTTTAGCCAAGGCTTTGAGCATGCTGGCGCGCTGGTGAATGGTGGTTGCTGCGAGATTGGTGCAACCTACCGTTCGAGCATATTGAAACGCCTCATTCAAGTTGAGACCTTGAGTGCAGTATTGGGCAACCACGTCACCGTTAGTGGGGTCGTAATAGGTTGCACTCTCATCGCTACCATCACTGCCATCACACCAATCACCCTGCAAATAACTCTCAACCCGCATAGTATTGTCGTCCTTTCGCTGTTTGTTTAGGTCACGTCAAAATCAATGACAACTTTACTGCTGATCGGGTGCGACTGACATGTCAACACAAACCCCTGCTCTATTTCTTGAGCCGTCAACGCATGGTTTAAATCCATGTCCACTTCGCCTTCAATCACCATGGCTTTGCAGGTAGCGCATACCCCGCCCTTACAGGAGAACGGTAAATCAAGCCCGCTGTCCATTGCGCCATCTAGAATATTTTCGCCGTCGGCTGCAAGATCAAAGACCACTTCTCGTCCGCCTGATCGCACCCGCACCTGGGTGGTGAGACCGGCATATTGCCGCGCGCGCGCGTGATGCTTCTCAACAGCAAGACGAGCATCTTCAGCTGAAGCGAAAAACAGTTCGTAGTGGATTTGAGATTCATCAATGCCCAGGCTACGCAAGCCACGAGACACCTCAGAGGTCATACCCTCGGGTCCACAGAGGAAAAATTCGTCATAACCTTGAATATCGATGAGGTGGCGGTTTAGCTCACCACCTTTTTTATTGTCTATACGACCGTTTAACACTGGAGCACTTTGGGTTTCTTGGCTGAAGATATTAATCCACTGTAATCGCTGCATGTATTGGTTTTTCAACCACAACAACTGATCACGAAAAATAATATTGCCAGAACGACGATTGCCATAAAGCAAGGTCACACGGCTACCAGGCTCCCTCGCCAAAACGGTTTTAACGATGGATATGATCGGCGTAATGCCACTTCCTGCCGCAATACACAGGTAACGCTTAGACTGATCTTGCTGAACTGGCGTATGAAACTGACCATCCGGAGGCAGCGTTTGCACCTTGAAACCCGGTTTGAAATTGGCATGGGCATACTCGGAAAACAGCCCACCTTCAATTTTTTTTATCGCTACGGTTAACGGCTCGCCTACACCTGCACATATGGAGTAACTGCGCCGCACCTCCTCCTCACCAATTTTTGCTGCAAAGGTCAAATACTGACCTTGGATAAAACTGAACGTATCCGTCAGTTCGTCGGCAACAGAAAATTGTACCGATAATGTGTCATTGGCTTCCTCGCGGACGCTTGCAACCGTCAACTCATGTAATTTTGGCATAGCTATATCGACTTAAAATGATCGAAGGGTTCTTGACAGGCAAGACACCTATAAAGAGACTTGCACGCAGTAGAAGCAAACTCACTGATGAGTTTTGTACACTCACTACCACACTGCGGACAAGTTGTTGAATCAGGTGGTGCTATGCCGTAATTGCGTAGCTTGTTTTTGGTTGCACCGCTCAGCCAGTCGGTTGTCCAAGCCGGCGCTAGGCGGATCTCAACGCACACGTTTTCATATCCCGCCTTAGCCAGGGCTGAAATAATGTCTTGGCTCATAACACTTAGCGCTGGACAGCCTGAATAGGTTGGCGTAATCACCACAGTCACTGCTTGCGAACCTTGATTGTGAGTTATGCAAACGTCCTGTAATACGCCGAGTTCCCAAATGCTCATGACCGGAATTTCTGGGTCAGTGACGGCGTCAAGCAAATCCCAAAGATGAGCAGCGTTTGATTGCGCACGACGTTGATTCATTTCAAAACGCGCCTGGGGCATCAATTCAATGCAATTTGATGCGGCGGACAGCATCACCATTCCAGCCCAGGATATGCACGCTGCAAGAACTGCATTTCTCCCAACATATGGCCTAAGTGCTCAGTATGAACCCCCTTTCGACCACCCACCACTTGCCAGTCACTTTCCGGTACTTGGAGATTTGCTGATGCAAATTGGGCGCTCACAATATCTAACCACTTCGAGTGTAGTTCGACGCGATCAACCGCAATGCCAGCTTGCAGTAAACTCGCTTCCAACTCATCCATCTCAAACAACTCAGGCATGTATCCCCAGAGCTGATCTATAGCGGCCTGGGTACGCGCCTGACTTTCTTGAGTACCCAAACCCAACCGTTGCATCCAATTGGCGCTTCTTCGCTGATGGTAGCGTACTTCCTTTACCGTTTTGGCGGCTATCGCCCCGAGGGTGTCATCCTTGGATTTGCACAATTGTGCAAAGAACAGCAGTTCAAATTCGTCGAGTAAATACTGTCTAACCATGCTAAAGGCGAAGTCACCACGCGGCAATTCCACCAGCAGCAAGTTGCGGAATTCGCCTGAGTCGCGCAAGAATGCTAACTCGTCTTCTGTGCGCCCTAAGGTTTTACCCGCATATTGCAATGCCATGCGTGCACGACCCAGGTAATCTAAACCCACATTAGATATGGCAATGTCTTCTTCCAAGGTAGGTGCATCAGCGCACCATTCACACAGACGCTGGCCAAACACCAACGCATCATCGCCCAGGCGCAACGCATACTCTGCAATTTGATTGTTTAGTTTTTCGTCGCCCATCACATATTGTCCACGCCATCGGGCAAGGTGTAATGGGTTGCGTGACGATACGCCTTGTCATCCATAGGGTCGTAGAATGAGGCGACGTCAGATTCTTGCGATGCGTGAATGTCTTTCGATTCCACCACCCAGATACTAACGCCCTCACTACGGCGAATATAAGTATCTCTTGCATATTCTAGAGCCTGACCAGCATCATGTGCATGCAAACTTCCCACATGAATATGATCCAGTCCTCTTCGCCCGCGAAGAAACACCTCAAACAAGGGGCTCAACTCACTCACCTGACTCTCCTGTTTTGCCTTTAACGTAAGCGGCCACAGCAGCTCGAACCCACGCACCATTTGCATGTGCTTGCTTGTGTTGAGCCAGCCGCTCGCGGTTACATAAACCGTTGCCGTTAATAACTTGTTTGAATTCGTCCCAATCTATCTCACCAAAATCGTAATGTTGCCGCTGCTCATTCCACTTGAGATCAGGATCTGGAATTTCTAGACCGATAATCTCGGCTTGAGGCACAGTTTGGTCCACAAAAGATTGGCGCAGTTCATCATTGCTCTTACGTTTGATTTTCCACAACATTGACTGTGCAGAATGCGCAGAATCAGCATCGTGGGGACCAAACATCATTAGAGCAGGCCACCACCACCGGTTAAGCGCATCCTGCGCCATGGCCTTCTGTTGCGCACTGCCTCGAGCAAGCACGGCGACAGATTCATACCCTTGACGCTGATGGAAGCTTTCTTCTTTGCATATACGCACCATGGCGCGTGCGTAGGGTCCGTACGAAGTGCGTTGTAACGCCACTTGGTTAACAATAGCAGCCCCATCTACAATCCATCCGATGGTGCCAATATCAGCCCAGGTCAATGATGGGTAATTAAAGATCGATGCGTACTTAGCATGCCCATCATGCAAAGCCTGAACAATTTCCTCACGCGTAATACCCAAGGTCTCCGTAGCACTGTACAAGTAGAGTCCGTGCCCTGCCTCATCCTGAATTTTCGCCAGCAGCACAGATTTTCGCTCTAGTGTGGGCGCCCGGGTTAACCAGTTCCCTTCGGGTTGCATACCGATCACTTCCGAATGTGCATGTTGCGACATTTGGCGGATGAGATTCTTACGATACCCTGCCGGCATCCAATCCTTAGGTTCGATTTTTTCTTCAGCGTGGATTTTATTGTCGAACGCCTGTACTAAATCGTTAGCTTCAGCCATGATCTTGCCTCAATTTCCTGAAAAATTCGGTGTGCGTTTTTCACCAAAGGATGCCACCCCTTCGGCATAGTCCGCACTATTACCGAGTTGGCGCTGATAATTACACTCTAGCGCCAATTGTTGTTCTAAAGTTGCGCTAGTTGACCCACGCAAGGCTTGTTTAGTTCTTGCCAGAGCCAATGTAGGCGCCTTGGAAAATTTCTCCATCACAGCATCTACTGTGGCGTCTAGCTCCTCATCCTCAACACACTGCCAGATCATTCCCATATCAGCGGCGGCTTCAGCTGGTACCTTGCCCCCCAGTAAAGTCAGACCCATAGCGCGAGCCATGCCTACAAGCCTGGGTAGTTGCCAAGTTCCACCTGAATCTGGCAACAGCCCTATGCCGGTAAAGGCTTGGATAAAGCTCGCAGACTTACCTGCGTAGACCAAATCACAGGCCAATGCGAGGTTTGCCCCCGCGCCCGCCGCTACACCTTGTACTTTGGCAATAACAGGGATGGGTAATTGGGTGAGCCGTAGAATAAGCGGGTTGTAGTATTTTTCTATGACCTGACCTAAATCGCCACCAGGCGTGACAGCATCATCGGCTAAGTCTTGGCCAGCGCAGAAACCTCGACCGGCTGCTGCGAACAGCAATACACGCGCTTGTTTATCTGCTTCGATCGTATCCAGTGCTTGCTTCAGCTCTTGGTGCATTTGTTGATTGAAACTATTGAGTTTGTCAGGACGATTAAGCGTGATGACGTACGCTCCATTCGCATTCTCAAATTCGATACACGTAAACATGACCCTCTCCCAAATTTGCTCACCTAAATGAGATATAATATGACACTAAATATTAAATAATACAATCATTTAGGTATCATTAACTGACCATGTACTCTGAATACCAGATAGGTGAATATGTCGCGATTTAGGCAGGCCTAGAATTTTGGCTCAGTCAGCACCCATTCGCTATACAAAGCTCATTGAGAAGTTGATTCGCAATTTCCAACGACGCACACCCCTCCGTACTGGCTCGCTGGTGATTACTATGTTTGGTGATTGCATCGCTCCACGAGGCGGTGTGGTTTGGCTGGGCAGCTTAATCGAAGCCCTCGCACCACTCGGTATTTCTCACCGATTGGTCAGAACTGCCGTTTATAGACTCTGCCAAGATGGCATATTGGACAATGAACAAGTGGGTCGCCGCAGCTATTACTCTTTAACTCCTAGTGGCCGCCGATCTTTCATTGAAGCCACCGATCGAATATATGCAGAAACAGATCACCCTTGGGATGGCGAATGGGACCTTATCATCACCAGCCAGCTCTCAACTGATGAACGCAATACCCTGCGCAAAGACTTGCAGTGGCTTGGGTTTCGCAGTCTTGGTTCAGACTTACTCGCACACCCTATCGCTGACCAGGGTTTGCTGCATTCCCACCTCCAATCACTGTCCTGCGCGCACAAAGTTGTACTCATGAGAGCCCAACTGCCTGCGGGTCCAATTGAAAATAACTTGTTGAATCTGGTGACTGCAACCTGGCAGCTAGAAGATTTGGAAGCGGCCTACGATGAATTTTTGAGTTTATTTAGGCCGATTCTAAATTCGTTGAGCACCCTGGATCAACTTAAAGAGGCAGATGCCTTCTATCTAAGGACTTTTCTAGTCCACGAGTACCGCAAGATATTGTTACGCGACCCGGCCCTGCCAGCACAGCTACTACCGCCTAGATGGAAAGGACACACCGCGTATCAGCTTGCACGAGAATTGTACCGAAGCATCGCGATCCCATCGGAACGTTTTGTCGACATGACCTTTCGCAATCAGATCGGACAGCTTCCCACCGCCAGCAATCAATTCTCAAATCGGTTTGGCGGATTGGTCTAGCAAGCTTGTTATCTACTTCTGCTAATTGTTGACTGGCACTCAACGATATTATCTCTTAAGGTTTGCCACCGATGAATAGCACACAGGAAAGCACTTGAGCGCAGTGCAGACAATTACTCTCGCTGGCGAAATGGCAATGAAACGCGGGAGTATATTCACCCCTACCCTGGCTTATGAGACTTGGGGTGAACTAAACGCCCAGCGGGACAATTGCATCTTAGTATTCACAGGTTTGTCACCGTCAGCGCACATGTGTTCATCTACCCTAGATCCTTCTACAGGATGGTGGGAGGACATGGTGGGGCCGGCTAAGCCCATCGACACCAGTACTTACTTTGTGATCTGTATCAACTCCTTAGGCAGTTGCTTCGGGTCGACAGGTCCTGCCAGCATAGACCCTCAAACACAAACACATTACCGCCTTAGGTTTCCAGTACTTACGGTTGAAGATATCGCTTGCAGCGCGGGACATGTCTTAGATCACCTGGGCATAGACACCGTTCACACAGTTGTTGGCGCATCCATGGGCGGCATGACTGCCCTAGCTTTCTGCTTGCTACATTGCGATCGCGCTCGACAATTGCTCTCAATTTCCTCTGCCGCCCGCAGCCTGCCCTTCTCCATCGCACTAAGATCATTACAACGCGAAATCATTCGTAAAGACCCGGCCTGGGACAACGGCAACTATGATTTTTCCAACCATGGTCCGGTAACAGGTATGCGCTTAGCACGTAAGCTAGGCATGATCACTTACCGATCCGGAGCTGAATGGGCGGAACGCTTTGGGCGCGAGCGCGCTACTGGCTTCCAGCACTCGGACGATTCATTTGGCAACGATTTTGAGTTTGAAGTGGAAAGTTACCTAGAAAATCATGCCAATCGCTTCATCGGCAGCTTCGATGCTAATTGTTACTTATATTTATCTCGCGCCATGGATCTTTTTGATGCCGCTGATCATGGCGGCAGTTTGGACGTTAGCTTCAGCAAATTGAAATTGCGAACCGTATTGGTGATTGGTGTGGAAACAGATTTTCTGTTCCCCATCCAACAACAGGAAGAGCTTGCGCTAGCCCTCAACAAACATGTCGAGCAAGTGGAATTTAAACGCCTGCCCAGTATTCAAGGCCATGACTCATTCTTGGTAGACATGGACCGCTTCCGTCCCACCGTGGCCGCATTTTTCTAAGCTAGCGGCCGGCTCAAGATCCAGTCTGCTGTAGTAACTTCTCCAATGTCCGCCACTCGGTACCCCATATCTGACAGCACACGGCAGCAGCTGACAGACTGGTCAGCCGGCACACTGGCCAACAAACCACCCGACGTTTGCGGATCGGCCAATAGTCTTACGATGGGGTCATCGAAGCGTAGACCATTGTCCAAGGTGAAATCTCGCAACGCTATCTCGTTAGCCCGTTGCAGGGAACTGTGCAAATCATCCAGCAACTTGAGAGCACCTTGGTAGGTTGGGATGCGATCTAGTTCAATGATTGCGCCGGTATTAGACGCGCGTAACATCTCACCTAAGTGCCCAACCAAACCAAAGCCTGTGATATCGGTGAGGGCGGTGGTTTGATGTCGTTGAAAAACCTCCAACGCGGGCGCGTTACTTTGATCCATGCCACGCAACACCTCAGCCAAACCATTTGCTTGACCTTTACTTTGCATTGCAGCAGCCAGCACCACACCCGTGCCAATGGGCTTGGTGAGGATTAAACGCTGCCCACTCTTCGCCCCACCTTTTAGCAAGGTTGAAGTCCCGGGGTTTCCAGTCACTGTGAGCCCCACAGAAAGTTCTGCGCCTTCTGCGGAGTGGCCGCCGACCAATACAGCCCCATGCTCATTGAGAACCGCAGTAACGCCACTTAATAGCTGAAAGAGATCTTCTTCCATCATTACTTGCGCCATTAACGGTATGGTGACAAATGCCAGGCCAGCAGTCGGTTGCGCACCCATGGCGAAAATATCGTTCAAACTATGATGAGCGACAATACGCCCAAATAGATAAGGATCATCGACCATGGCGCGAAACCCATCTACGGTAAGCAGGGATGAGGTGCCACTGTGAATGATTTCCGCCGCATCATCGCCTATACCCAAGCGAACATGGTCTGCATCCTGGGCAGGCAACCGGGCTAAAACGCGCTTCAATGGGTCAGCGGCGAGTTTCGCCCCACACCCCCCACAGCGCATTAAGTCCTCAGGCAAGTCATCTTTGAATGCATTCGGTACCTTAGGTTCTGCATTCAACATATCTGGTATGACATTGTATTTGTTGATAAATTTTAAGTCTATATACTGCTTTAAATGCCACCAGCCAGTGCCGATGCTAGCCCAATTACCGCGGCTGGCTAGCGCCCGGCCATCACCAAGCCCGACTAGCGCAAGGTGTTTTGCTTGAGCACGAAACGGCTTTAGTTGGGCATCTATTAGGTGGCGGCGGAGATTTTCGGCAAGATAAGGTCCTGCTCGAACAGCATAGACACCCGATTTTGCACGAGGCTGCCCTTGCAGGTGTGCCACATCGCCTGCGGCAAACACATGCTTGTGGGATGGGCTTTGCAGGTATCGGTTAACGTAAATGAAGCCATCAGCATCCACTTCCAGCCCACTGTGCTTAATCCAACTAGGCGCACAAACTTGGGTCGCCCAAAACACAAAGTCTGCCGCCAGTTGCTCACCATTACTAAGTTCGAGCAGACCTGGTCGCTCGCTTGTTACTTGTTGTTGGACCCAATCTATTCGAGCTTGTAAAAGTACCTGCTGAAGTTTTGCCTGAGCAGCATCGCCATGACCAGGTAACAATCGAACCCCTACCACAGAAATATCGATCTGTTTAGATAGAGATCTACGCGCGGCCAAAGCGAGTTCAACGCTGCCCGCTCCAGCGCCGACAAAAACAAGTTTATTACCCGGTTGAATATGCTCGCAAAGATGCCGCCACTTAGGCATAAATTGGCTGATGGGTTTGACCGTCACAGCCCCCGGCTGTATCGCCAGAGGTATTGCACCCGTATTGATAGAGAGTAGATCATAGCGGACAGCGGGACGCTGTTTGAGGAGCACTTGTTGGTTATCGAGATCTAATCCCACCACCTCACTTTGAACCAGCCTGGCGCCAGCAGATTTGCACAGTGGAGCGAGTTGAATATGAATATCATTGGATGCGTATTCGCCCGCAACCCATCCCGGTAACATCCCTGAATAGGGTGTGTCTAGATCACGACAGATCATAGTGAGCCGCACACCTGGAAGCGGCTTCATGGCAAAAGATTTGAGCACTTGAACATGGCTGTGTCCTCCACCAAGAAGAATCAGGTCGCGCAGTGCTGGGATTTGGGTGGGGTCAGCCTTCAGTCGTCGTAATCCATGTCAAGGTAGTCTAAATCTTCACTCAGTTGGCGTTGTTCACGACGCTCTTCTATAGCGCGCCGAATCTCTAAAGATCGAGCACTTTGCTCCTTAATGGTCATTTCCACAACCGCATCGATATCCGCTTCGCTAGCAGCAGCTTCCTCACCTGTACCGTCATCATCAAACTCACTTATTTCGGCTGCAACGTCTACGTCATCATCATCAGCAAATTCGTCTTCAACACTGTCGTCTTCGGCTCTTTCGTCTTCCAAGTTATCATCACTGGATAAAGTGGCCTTCTTTGCTTGTTTTGTTGCTTGTTTTTTTGCTTCTTGCTTACCCATGATCGATGACTTCACCAGCGGTGGATCATGCAGCATTTTTACGACTGCAGACTAACAGCTGTCAAGTATTAATAGAAAAATTAGGCCAAATGAAGCCAGAAGAAGGGCTTGAGAAGATGACGACAAGCGTCTTGAGGACACTAGGTGAACGCTGGAATCAGCAAATAGACCACAAAGCCTCCTGCTGCGACTAAACTCCACCGATCAAAATGTACTTTGAGAACTGTCATGGGCACGACTTTAGCGGCCCTTAGCGCAGAGCGGAAATATCAAAAATTGATAACGATATATCCTTCAGTTTTATACATAAAGAACCAGCGCGAGGGCGATGGGCGCCACCGTTGCCCATAGGCCTACAGCAAAGGCAATACTCTTCAACGACAGTTGCTTAAGCGTCTCACGGTTTATTTCCAAGCCAATCATACCCAGCGCGAGCACCAACAGAAACTTACTCAGCCAAGCTATGACGCCAATCAGATCATCTGATATCGACACCAAACTGCTGATGACGCTGGCCGCAACAAACATCAAAATAAACCCAGGAATGCGTATTTTAGCGCCACCTTGCTGATAAACGATGCTGACGACAATGGCTAAAGGAATAAGCCATAAGGTTCGACCCAACTTCACCGTGGTCGCAATTTCTAGCGCTTCGTCTCCATATATAGCTGCGGTAGCGACCACCGAACTGGTGTCGTGAATGGCTAGGGCCACCCATGCACCGAAGGCTTCCTGGCTAAGCCCCAGCCAATGACCAATAGTTGGGAAGGTGAACAAAGCCAGAATGTTCAAAAGGAACACTAGGGCTGTGGCTACCGCAAACTGGTGCGGTTTGGCGCCCATTAGCGGTGCTAGGGTTGCTATTGCAGTGCCTCCACAAATTGCGGTGCCACCGGAGAGCAAGCCCGCCTCAGTGGTCTCATTTTTGAGCATCATGGCTAACAGCCAACCCAGGGCCAAAGTACCCAGCACATAAGCTGCGACAATCACACCATATTCTGCAGAGACGGAAATGAGCCGATCGATGCCTAGCGTAAACCCCAGCAGCACGATGGCGGTTTGTAAGCTCAATTTGCCAATTTGCCCGCTGCGTGGAATGGGGTTCACCCCTAAGCCTAGCCTAATAGCCAAGCCTCCCAATAAGGCTAAACCCGGATTCCTAAAGTAGACACCCACCAGTAGTGCGCACGCAAATGCGAAACCCGCAATGACTTTGCTACGCACACCATGCTGCTCTTGGCTGGCGGTAGATCCGGTCAATTAGTGTGGCTCTTGGACTACACGTTCGCTGAGCAACGACGCGATAGCGGTTAAACCCATACACTTCAAATTGGCCGGAATGGCAATGTCCGCCCACCTAGGTGTACTCAGAGTTTTATCCCGCTTAGTTCGCAAATCAACAAATTTCTCAATACTGGCTTGCTTACCAACGTGTATATTTTTCTCACGCTGCTCCTTAACTGTGGTCACGAAGCGATTACGTCGGCCATCACCACCGTAGTCGTGGCAGATGTAGAGGCGAGTGTCGTCCGGCATGGACAGGATTTTTTGTATAGATTCATACAGCACATATGGGCAACTCCCTGGAAAGTCACAACGAGCGGTACCGGTATCTGGCATGAACAATGTGTCCCCAACAAACACGCAATCATCAAATTGAAAGCTCACACACCCCGGTGTATGCCCTGGTGTTTCGATGACCCGTCCGCACATGTGATCTAAGCATATTTTATCACCATCGCGTAGCAATACATCATAGCCGGAAATGTTTGGCATCAAAGCGCCTATGGCAGATTGCGCACAAAGTAATTTCGACTTTAGGTACCCAGTGGCGCTGGGACGATCAGCATGAATGTGAGTGTCCAGTAGCCAGCGTACGACAAATCCGTGGGCTTCTATCCAATCGAGCATTAGATCCGCACTGTCAGTGTTAGGTTTGTCTGCGCCCTCTCTAGCAGACTTTTCACTTACCGAAAGGGCAGCATCAATAATGGCGCAACATTTGGATTCGGGGTTCGCGACGATGAAGGAGTATGAGCCAGTCGACGGCTCAAAAAAGGGATGTATAGTTAAGCTCATAGGTAAATAGTAAACCCTCTACCCCGAAAAAAATCCCGACTAAACCTGTAGACTGAGGGTTCTATGGCATATATTCCCAAAAAAAAGAGGAAATTTAGAAAAACATGAGAAAGTTCGACCGATTTGATCATCTTATCCTGCAAAGTATCCAGGTGGACGATTCAATTCCTGTTGCTGAACTCGCGGAGAAAATTGGGCTCTCCACCAACGCCTGCTGGCGACGCATCAAACGCCTGGAAGAAACCGGCGTCATCAGAAGCCGAGTAGCCCTGTTGGATGAACGAGCCTTAGATCTCAATGTCACCGTTTTCGTTTCCATAAAAACCAGCGAACACACAGACAGTTGGTTAACCAAATTTGCTAAAGGAGTGAAGAGTATCCCTGAGGTCATCGAATTTTATCGCATGAGTGGTGACATCGACTATTTGTTGAAAATAGTCGTGCGAGATATCGCTGACTATGACCGGGTGTACAAGAA
>QIGT01000419.1 GCA_003230835.1 Gammaproteobacteria bacterium | reverse complement strand
GAAGGCGAAGGCGGAATCAAACCACCAATCGTTGTTGTAGTGCTCGCGTAACGGTTGTAGGAATGCAACCTGTTCGGGTTCTCTGCCAATTCTGCCGCTGAAGCCTATTAATCCGAATACACTTGAAGCGCTGGATATTGAAAGCGCGTCTCGTGGGTAGCGAACCATGTGTGATTTAAGCTTTGCAAAAGCGGGCCCCAATCGACCTGCGATCAAATCGGCGGTGATGGCAACGTGCTGCTGTTCCCATTCATGGGCGCACGACGCCGCTTCAACGGCACACTTTGCCGCTTCGTTGGCTTCGGTAAATCTTGCAGCCAACTGCAAGGCGCGCGCACGGGCGGCATGAGCCAAGGAAAAATTAGGGTCGCTGGCAAGGACTGCATCGGTTGCTTGCAGCGCGTTACCTGAACCCGACAGCAACACATCCCGCGCGACAATGTACTGCTCGCGTGCAATGTCGGACTCGGTGGTAAATTCGAGTCCGTAGCGATCTTCATTTGCCAAAGAATAATCTAGCCGTTATAGGGCGGTTAGCTTTACAGGAACCTCGGTATAACCTTTTACAAAGTTGGACATCACACGTTCAGTTTTCCCTACCACTTCAATCATCTTGAAACGCTTCATAATTTCTTCCCAAACAATACGAAGTTGCATTTCCGCTAAGCGATTACCCATACAACGGTGAATGCCGAAACCAAATGAAACGTGATGGCGAGGGTTTTTCCGATCAATGATAAATTGGTCTGCATTCTCTATCGCTTCGGAATCTCGATTGCCCGAGATATACCACATAACAATCTTGTCACCCTTTTTGATTTGTTTGCCACCTAATTCGGTGTCTTGTGTTGCGGTCCGACGCATATGCGACAACGGTGTCTGCCATCTGATGATTTCTGAAACCATGCCTGGGATCAGGTTGTGGTTGTCACGGAGCTTTTGGTACTCCTGCAAATTTTCGTTCAGAGCGACAACGCCACCAGACATAGAGTTTCTCGTCGTGTCGTTGCCGCCGACGATGAGAAGTATCAAATTACCCAGGTATTCGTCATCGGGCATGTTCTGGGTTGCTTTGCCGTGAGCAAGCATTGAAATTAAATCAATGTCATCCGAAGGTGGCAGATTCGCGCGCTCTTTCCACAGCTCCTTAAAGTAAGCTAGACATTCGTCTAGAGCTTGGTCCTGACCTTCCTCAGTTAACCCGGGTATACCAATGCCCAATGCTGGGCTTGATGTTGCAACGTCGGACCAGTAGGTCAGTAAATGTCGGTCTTCGAAAGGAAAGTCAAATAAGGTTGCGAGCATGCGTGTGGTCAACTCGATAGAGACTTTATCGACCCAGTTGAAGGTTTCGCCTATGGGCAACGAATCGAGAATTTCTTCTACACGTTGCCGAATCAACGGCTCCAGTTTAGCTAAATTCTGTGGTGCGACCACCGGCTGCACAACGCGGCGCTGGTCATCATGCTTGGGTGGATCCATAGCGATAAACATCGGTGTTTCACGACGAGAATAATCGGGATTGTCGGCATCGAAAATAGAAATATTACGGTCGGATGAAAACCTCACAGGATCTTTTTCGACCTGCATAATGTCGCTAAATTTGGTGATCGACCAATAGGGACCGAACAGGCTTTCGCGGCAATAATGAATCGGGTCTTCAGCGCGTAGGCGTTCAAAGAAGGGCTGCCACCTGTCTTGTTGAAGTAATATGGGTTGGCTGACATCGATGTCTTCTATGGGAATGGCGTATGGGTCGACAATCTGATTCGGATCTAAAATGAGTTCGGTCACTGACGATCTCCTATTAAGTAGAGTGTTTATAATGTGTGTTTGGCCCTATTAGACACTAATAATGGACATCGTGCGGTGAGAAATTTGTGGTTTATCTAATTCCCACCACTTCCGCGAATTGCGACTATATAGTTGCATCAATGATAAATATAGTTCTATGATAAAACTTAAAATTTCACAGAATTGTTTAACAGACATCAAAATTGCTTAACAAAAAGATGGGGTGATAGGCATGAAACCAGTGTGCTTGATAATGGGTGCTGGAGCTGGCATTGGTGGCAATGTGGCACGACGCTTTGCGCGCGAGGGCTATCATGTTTGTCTTTGTCGCCGCAGTGACGAAGACGCACTTCGCAACATGGTCGAATCTATCCAAGCAGAAGGCGGAGTGGCGTCAGGTTATATTCTAAACGCAATTGAGGAAAACAGTATTGAACAACGTGTCACTGCGATTGAGCAGGACATCGGTCCGATTGAAGTGGTCGTGTATAACCTCGGTGCACAGATTGGCGACCGAGCACTAAACGATACCAGCTATAAGGCGTTTGAAATGGGCTGGCGTTTGGCAACCTTTGGTTTGTTTCGTATGGCTACAGTGGTTTGCCCGCTGATGCAACAGCGCAGTAAGGGAACGATTTTAGTGACGTCGGCTACTGCTGCGGTTCGCGGCAACGGTGGGCAACATTCACATGCAGCTGCTATGGGGGGACGAAGAATGCTGTGCCAAACGCTCAATGCAGAGTTTTCTCCGCAAGGCATACATGTTGTACATATCCTCATTGATGGTGCAGTGGATGCCCCGGACACTTTAGGTAAGATGCTTGGTGCCGAAAAATTTCAGCAGTTAAGAGAAGCCAAGGGCATGGAGCATGACGGATTAATGCTGCCGGAAAAAATCGCCGACACTTACTACCATTTAGCCCAACAACATCGTTCTGCTTGGACACATGAAATCGACATGCGGTCTTTTTCTGATCGGCCGTGGTGGAATCACTGAGATGACGTTGTGTATTAGGGGTTTTTTGTAGCTTGCGATATTTACACCACTTTGTCCTCGCGCCACCGTTTTGGCGGGATACTAAAGTACTTCTTGAATGCCAATTGAAAATTGCTTGGATGAGTGTAGTTGAGCTGGTAGCTGATCTGCTGAAGCGTCAAGTGAGTCTCCTCCAAAAATTGTCTAGCCAGATGCATGCGCACATCAAGAATAATTTGCTTATAACTCGTACCACATTTGTACAGGTTCAAACGTAGGGTGTGCATGGGAATATTGAGTACTGCTGCAGTCTCCGCCAGGCTTTGCATGTGAGCACCGCTAACGAGTAGATAAGTGCGGATTCGATGAACCCAATCGCCCATTGTGTCCATGCGCTCCAATATCTGATCACAACGATGAGTTAACAACGGTGCCAGCAGCTTGTCTGTGGTTTGGAGTGGCTTTTCCAACCAAGTGGTTGGGAATGTGAGGTTCGCTTCTGCCTGTTTGAATCGCACTTGGCAGCCTAGTGTAGCTTGGTACTGTTGTGGTGTTGTCGGGCAGGCATAGGGTAGGTGCAGAGTGATATCACGCCTTCTAATCCAAGGCAGCAGGTCGTTGATGAACCGAATTTGTGCGCTGAGTTCAGATTCCAACATGAACTGATGAGCCACTAAATTCGAGCTGGTTTCCTTGATTGAAAGTGTGGCTAGGGTCGATGTGTTTGACAACTTGTAGGACACCGTGTTTGCGTTTGTGATGATTTCAAGAAAACGCATCTGGGTTTCGATCGCCTCTGCAAGACAGCCGGTACTGGCTGTGGCTAAGCCAACGACTCCGTAATCTGAAACGCTGATTCGACAACCAAAATGCGCGCCTAATGAGGGAGCCGTGTGCTGTCGCTGTAGGCTTTGAATCGACTGGTAAAAGTCAGACAAAGTAGCGCGGTGGGGCGTTTTCAGGTTTGGAATGGTTGGGAAGGCGTTGGCTAATGCTTGGTTCAGCCGAGTGAAGTATATTTGACTCAACTTCGACAGGTAGTCGTCGTTTGCAGCTGCGTTTTTAGCCGGAGTGTCCATTCTCAGAAATCATACTACATTTCTCGGAAATCATATAACAGTGAATGATAACTGGGGCTAGCATATGCCATAGCCGGTCAGTAACCGGTCAGTTGAAAATGAGAAAGGGAGTCGTCATGGCAGAACAAGCTCAGCCAATACAAGTCCAACCTGAATATAAGTTGCCGCCCGAGGCGTACTACGATCAAGCTTGGTTGGAGAAAGAAGAACTGCAGATTTTTGGTGGCAGTTGGTTGTTTGCGGGGCTGGTGTCGGAAGTAGCCGAAGCAGGCAGCTACAAATCAGTCAAAGCGGGTTTAAACCAATTGGTTATTGTGCGTGACAAACACGGCGACTTAAACGCGTTTCACAACATTTGCCGCCATCGCGGTGCCCAATTGGTGCAGGGCACTGGGAAATGTGGCGCATTGGTATGCCCCTATCACAAGTGGACATATGGTCTAGACGGCAAAATGCGTGGCGTT
Source organism: Gammaproteobacteria bacterium (assembly GCA_003230835.1). Classification (GTDB taxonomy): domain Bacteria; phylum Pseudomonadota; class Gammaproteobacteria; order Pseudomonadales; family Azotimanducaceae; genus UBA4421. The sequence continues at coordinate 10,553 of QIGT01000419.1, read as the reverse complement.
GCAAGGCGTGAAGAGTACGGTGATCTCGACGCAGAGAAGCTAGGTCTTCATCGTGCAAGTGTGAGCACGTGGATGGGTTTGATGTTTGTGCATGGCCACCAAGACCCAACGATGACGTTGAGTGAGTGGTTGGCGGGGATAGATGTGGCGTTGGGGGTCTTTGCCGTCGAAAAGTTGCAGCTGCTTAAAAGCCATAGTTTTACCTTTGATGCAAACTGGAAACTGTACATCGAAAATCACATCGACTGGCTGCATTTGTGGTATGTGCATGCAGAATCATTGGCTGCGCTCAAGCATGAGGATGGCGAAGTGGAGCAGTATGGAAGGCACTGGGTTTCGTATGATCCAGTTAAAGATGAACACAGGCTGGCGTTTGAGAACAGTCATTCCCTGCCGGAAATTCCCCATCTTAAACAACAAGATGCTCGCTATCGCGAAACCGGCGCGCACTTCGTATTCCCAAATCTACCTATTTTCACGGGCAGTAGTTTTTTTGTTACCGCAGACTTGGTGCCCCTCAACCCAGAAAAAACTCAGATGAATATCAATGTGTTGGGCATCCCGGGTGGTGACGCGGACGCATTTCTAGATATATTTAATGCGATTACCAAAGATGAAGATGCGGTGATTGTTGAAAATATTCAAAAGAACATGCGCAGTAAGTATTTCTCAGTCGGTCCCATCGCACATACCTATGAAAAAGCTATATCTGACTTTCATGACAATTACTTAGAGTTAATCCAGTAATGACTAGTCGTTTGGGCCTGGCGGACTTATCCGGTGTTTGGCGAAGAGAGTCTATCGCAATATCTGATGGTGTGGCATTTGAAGATTCGGTCGTGTACTGGTTGCAGGCCGGAAAATATTTTGCAGATATGCGTTGGCCCCTTGAGCCTACCGACAAGGCCACTAGGCAACCCAGTGCCTTTGCCGGCCATGTGCAGTGGTCGGCGCCGCGTATACGATTTTGTCATGAGATCGATTACTCAAAGGAGCATCTTGAGGACGTTGCTTGTATCGCGTTGGTGGATGGGCGTTTGATCGAACGTGGCAAGGTGAACGTTGCAAACCAGGAGATTGAGTTCGAAGAAGTGTGGATGCCTTGTATTGTGGCAGAGAGTATTGTGGCGGAGAGTGTTGTGGCAGAGGCGTCGCCGAACATGCATGTGGCGCGAGCCACCTCTGGCCTTGGTTATATCGTTCACATTCACAACTTCGCCATTGCTCTGTGGGAACTGGGTTCGGATTTTAGTGCAGCCTGCTGGCACCGAGCTGACGAGTGTGCTGCATGGGAACTATTGAACAGCATTGGTGACGCCCGGCAGTTCGACGCGCAGATTAATGACATTGCTGCGGGATTATTTAACTCTAACTGGCAATGTGTGTTACAGGAGGTGGAATGAACTACGAATGGCACGATTTTGTCGGTAACGTTGGGGTATTCCTCATTTTGTTGTGTTACTTGTTGGTGCAGCTTGGTCGAATTGATACACAGGGTATTCGTTACTCCATTGGTAATGGAGTGGGTGCTGGTTTGTTATGTGTGTCGCTTTATATAAATTTCAATTTGTCTGGGCTTATCATTGAAATCAGTTGGCTCCTAATCAGTATTTTTGGGTTGTATCAATCCGTCACAAGAGCTCGTGCGCTGCAAAAAGCACCTGGGTGATGCTTGCAGTCTTGGTTAGCCGTCAGTTCGATTCGGCAGCACAGGTGGTCTCATTCTTAGGTCCCAATTCCATTGAAAAACAATCGGGGACGACTCGACATCACAGACCTCGGTTATCCACGGCAGGTAGTGGGCGCTTCAGACCAGATATCAAAGCCTGGAGTGAAAGGTTATTGGAGGCAGGAAAATGCGAGATGTGTGGTAACAATTACCGCCCATCACCCTTGACTAAATAGCTAGAGGATTGCGCCATGGAACACCTATATCAACAACAGTATGGAGGTACTATGCAGATGCAAAAGGTGGTCGCACTGGAAGACGGTATCTATCCTCGGATTAAGTTGCGTATCAGCGGTTAAAATAAGTATTCTGCTTTCCCGCTACCAGGCTCGACGGACAGTTATGTCAAAAACTAAAACCGCTTTGATTACCGGCGCATCAGCCGGCCTTGGTGTTATTTTCGCCGATCGCTTGGCAGCTCAGGGTTATAACCTGGTGTTGGTTGCCAGACGCAAAGAAAAACTGGCCAAAGTTGCTGCAGAAACAGCAAGCAAACACAATGTGCAGACACATATTCTAGAAGCCGACTTAAGCGATCCTACAGCCCCCGAAGCCATTCAGTCCGCCCTAGCGCAAATGCAGATTGACATCGATTATCTCGTTAATAACGCCGGTAGCGCTGGCCCCGATCTCTTTGCAGAACGTGACTGGCCGACACAGCAGCAATTCCTTGAGCTGATGATGATTTCAGTGGCCCACATGTGCCACTTGTTTGTGCCGCCTATGCTGGAGAGAAATTTTGGACGGATTATTAATGTTGCTTCCGTTGCCGGAAGAATTTCACGACCGGCAGGATGTAATTATGGCCCGGCTAAAGCCTACGTCATTGCCCTTAGTGAAGAACTATCGATGACCTTAAAAGGTACTGGAGTAAACGCCAGTGCTCTGTGTCCCGGCTTTACCCATACGGATTTTCATGCGGCAGGCGAACTCAAGGAAATGAAAGCCAGCATGCCAACCTGGATGTGGTACCCAGCGGAAGTAGTGGTTGACGATGGCGTTAGAGCGGTGGAAAAAGGCAAAGCTATTGCGATTTCAGGTCGCCTCTATCGTTGGCTGGATCCAATATTCCAATCGGTTTGGACCCGGCCCTTGTTGCGCATTCGCGGTCGCGATTAACACAAGTCGAAGAGAAGTCTTGCGCGGTAAAGTTAGTCTTTAAACTAACGGCGTTTAAATTTTGCCTTTTAGTTTTTTTATTTTGGCTTTTAGGGCTCTTTTACAACTCAGCTTCCAGTCATAGGACTTCAATGACAGTTTCCAGCTACTGGGCAGAGGCTCATTTAAACAGCGATTATAAGCATTGATAAATAACGCTCTATCGTCCCACGCCAGCTTGTAGCAAATTCGTTTCAAATCAACAAAACGGTGTTTAGGCTGGATAGTAGTCACTTTATCAATAGCCGCACGACCAATATCAATGACATAGAACTGCAACTCAGCACCATCCAGCGTCATCATTAAGTTGCCTGAAGACAAATCCCTGTGGACTATATTGTGGCTATGCATATTGGCAATAAAAGCCGCCATAAGATCAAACATATCTTCTTTGATAATGCCGCGATAAGTTAACTCGCCAGCATTAAAAGCCGCAAACACATCTCTGGCAGAAAAAGCATTGGAGATAAACTGGCACACATAATAATTTTCTCTAATGCCACTATTATCTGGCCGCTCAAAATAGGCTGAAGGCTGTGGCGTATTCACACCTCGGCGTAACATTTCAGTGGCATTATCCCAATGGCGCTTACCCTTACTATCCAGAAACCTATAGCTGAACTTTTTAATCCCTTTGGCGCGATTAAGTTTTACCGTGTGAATATTGTCATTGCCATCCAAGCTCACATTCCATAAACGGTTGCGGGTATCACGCAACACGATCAACTCTTGCGCTGCCGTTAATGAGGCCGGCATCATCTTGGCAATCTCTTGCTCAACATCGGCCTGCTTAGGCACCGCCACCATGCCACGCCAAAAGTGATTTTCGACTTTTACTTGCTGCAAATCGCTCGACTTATCTTCTAATACTTCATAACGCACAACATATTCTGAGCGGCTAATCTGTTCTACCGACATACAATCTGGCGCCGAATCCCACTGTAAAATTAGAGGCTGCTCAGTTATTTTTACGGGAGCCTGATTACTGTGCTGACCATAAACAGTGTTGATACTGGCCCTGTCCAAATCCTGCTGTGAATAAAGACTGTTCAAGAGCAAGGAATAACCATCCAAGCACCAAATAGCGTGTAAGCTTTTGCCCTGCGCATTCTCAAACACAAAGTGGTTGAGACCGTTATCGGCGGTCACACCCTGCTTACAGCTAACACCACGTAATAAACTGGCGATATATTTAAAGGCATCGTAGCCTTTAGTCGTTTTGAAATTAGCAACATTGCCACGGACTTCTTTGTAGAAGCTGACATTATCGATATGGGGATAATTTTCATCGCCGCAATCAACTAAACCATCGCGATTACAAATTAGTGGCCCCCAATACACTCTATCCAAAGCGCCACTGGCGGCGGCGATAAATAAATAGCGAGAGAGGTAGTTGGCATTTTTTTGTTCGGGGTCCGTAGTCCAGCGGCTTAGGCGTTTTCTGCTCCAACACTTATAAGTACAAAAAGTTTTGTCGCAACCCAGAGTTTTGCCAAGCCGATTTATGATGCGCGCTTTTTTAACCAAATTAAGATTTAGTTTTCTGGTCGCTCTTTTGCCAGCTACTCTATGATCATAGGCCTCAGGCTGAATGACACGCTCAACAAATAAATTGTCAGTATGGATATTGGGAACGGAGTGTGTCCGCTTCATTGCTTTTAAATAGGCAAAATTATACAGAGGCTCAAAGTCTGAAATATTAGGCCCGGCTAGTTTAAGTTCAAAACTTTCAGCCACTTCAGCCGCAATATTCCAAGCCCGTAGATAGCTGACGCCATCAAAACCCGACCACTTACCACGATTGGGGGTATTACCTATTTCAAAAACACTAATGCTAGAACTGTACTCACTAAAAACCTGTAGTAAAAACTCACGCCAGCGCTGTTGTGCCTGTTTGTCAGTCCCAAGAACCTTAGCTTCTTGCACAGGAGCAAAAAGATCCAACATCACATCGCAACCATGTTCCAATACTCGATTTAGCAAACGTTGAGCGTCGCCTCGCGGTGAACAATAACTGTAATCCATACGCACATAACGTATGGCTAAATCATCCAGATATCGAATGACTTCGTCATCACAGGCAGTTTCATTGGAGGTAGCGATGTTAACGCCAATAAAATCATCGGCGACTTGATGGCCAGGTTGAATTTCATGAGATAAACGCATCCAGCTAGGTACGTGGGTCAATGCGTTAAGTACGTCCAACCCGGCCCTGGTCCAAATGTTCCAGGCCAGGGCTTTAGAATTATTACCCGATATTGCAGCGGCTTTACTCAAGCTACGGCTCCTCTAATGAAGTGGATCCCATCCCGGACACAATGGCTCAGCATTTAAAAGTGTAAACCCCAGTAGTGTTATATTTTTTAGACGCTCGGTAGGCTGTTGCAGTGCCTCCTCAGGTGCGAGGTAGTAAGACATGCCGACCATTCGTTGGCAACTGATTGGGCCAAATTCCTGGAACACTTCTTGCTGATATTCGGCAAATTCACTCATAGAGATATCTTCGTCAAACCCCGACATCCCACTGGGGATGAGGGCCGATTTGATCAGCGGTAAAATCAATCAATGCTCTCACCTTGGCCGAGAGATGCCGCTTGGATGCATAGACTGCATATATACTGATTTCTGCAGGTTTGTAAGCTGGCAAGATTACTTCAAGCTCGCCGTTACGAATGGCATCCCCGACAATAAAAGTAGGCAGTAAAGTAACACCAAGACCATTTCTGGCGGCCATATACAAGACATCGCCATTGTTGGCACTCAGTTGAGGATGGGTGGCGATTCTGTGTTCCCCGTCGGGTCCGTTGAGCACCCAGTTTTTACCTGTAACAAAATACGTATAGTGTAGGCAATTATGCTGGATAAGTTCACCTGGCGCCTGTGGTCGGCCATGTTTGTTGAGATAGCCAGGTGAGGCGCACAGAACTTGGTGACATGGGGCGAGCTTCCGAGCGATCAGACTGGACTCTTTTAACCGGGAAATTCGGATCACCAGATCGTAGCCCTCTTCTACAACATCAACGACCCGGTCATTCAGTGATAGCTCGACTTCGATATCTGGATGCGCCTGACAAAACCTGCTGATGATGCTGGCAAGTTGCCTTGTGCCAAATGACATCGGCGCGTTGAGACGAAGCAAGCCGCGGGGCTCGGATGAATATCCGGTGACAACACATTCGGCCTCCTGTACATCTTCGAGAATTTGCTTGCAGCGATCATAGTAAGCCTTGCCAGCTTCCGTCACGCTGACGCGACGGGTGGTTCTATTGAGCAAACGACCACCCAGGCAATTCTCTAACGCCACAATGTGTTTGCTGGTGCTGGCTCGGGAGATTTGGAGGTGTTCGGATGCGGCCGAAAAGTTTCCTGTTTCGACTACCGCGACGAACACCGACATGCTGGTTAGTCTGTCCATAGGGCATCTTGCATGCAGTTGATTATATCTAAATAAGAAACAGTGTATTCACTTGAACAATGTTTATCTCTGGATACTAAACTAATAAGCTTGAGTTTAGTAACAATCTACCCCTTCCCAGAGACTAACCGCATGATTTGTATACGACGCAGCAAGGACCGTGGCTCCAGTGATCTTGACTGGCTTAAAAGCCGGCACACTTTTTCTTTCGCCAGTTATCATGATGCGGAACATATGGGCGTATCCGTGTTGCGAGTGATCAATGATGATCAGGTGCGACCCGGTGCCGGGTTTGCAACCCACTCCCACCAGGACATGGAGATCATCAGCTACGTCCAGCAGGGAACCATTGAGCACAAGGACAGTATGGGGAACATCGAGATACTACCTATCGGTGAGTTCCAGTTGATGAGTGCCGGTACCGGTGTTTCTCATAGTGAATACAACCCCTCCGCTAAAAACGCACTGTCTTTTCTGCAAATATGGATCGAGCCCTCGGAGCTGGGCGTAACACCGGGTTACCAGCAGAAGTATTTTGGCGCAGATAAGGGGCTTACTCAGATCGTTTCTCCCGACGGTCGTGACGGTACGCTGCGTATCCATCAGGATGCGCATTTGTTTCAACTACGGCTGGATTGTGACCAATCAGCCGAATTCCAGCCTGAGACCGGTCGCACTGTCTATGTTCATGTCATTTCAGGAACACTGGAGGTCAATGAAAATATATTGGAGTCTGGCGACGGTATCGGCTTATCGGATGTTGAATTGATTCAGTTCAGCGCTCGGGGTACAACTGAAGCACTGATTTTTGACTTACCTTGAAAACATATCCTGAGGAAAACCGATGACGAAACCTGTTATAGCGGATAACAAGCCGATTGAAGTCACCCTTGACGCCGGAGAAACCTATCACTGGTGCGCTTGTGGACAATCAAGGAACCAGCCGTTTTGTGACGGCTCACATCGGGGTACCGATTTTGTACCACTGGAGGTGCAGGTCGAGTCTTCTACATCGGCTCATCTATGTATGTGCAAGCAGACCAAAAATCCACCCTATTGCGACGGTAGCCATGTAGGTCTGGAAGCAGATACGCCGGTTTCTGCTGATGGCTTACCGCAGGTTCGCCCGACGCCCGAGGAACCAACTGTCAAATACATTCATGATCTGGCTCGAGATGGCTTGAGCAAGGTTGGCCATCACGGCCCCATGGGGGCGATGGGTGTGCCTCGGGCAGAGCTGCCGCATTGGGATGATATCCAGATCCTGACTGCACAGTTTGCAAGCAAACCGAAACTTGACGACGCGCCCGTGGGAACGGAGCTGGTAATTGGCCCGAATGCAGACAAGCCACTGGTACTGGATATCCCGCTGTTCGTATCGGACATGAGTTTCGGTGCACTTTCCGAGGAGGCAAAGATTGCGCTGGCACGGGGTGCGGATATGGCTGGCACCGGCATCTGCTCCGGTGAGGGCGGGATGTTGCCCGAAGAACAACAGGCCAACCGACGCTACTTTTACGAACTGGCTTCTGCAGGGTTTGGCTATCGCGAGGATTTGTTATCTGCTGTTCAGGCATTTCATTTTAAAGGGGGACAGGGCGCCAAGACTGGAACCGGCGGGCACCTTCCTGGCAACAAGGTCATCGGCAAAATCGCGGCAGTACGCGGACTAACTGAAGGTACATCAGCGATATCTCCTGCGACGTTCACTGACCTAACGACTGTTGATGATTTTCGTCGTCGGGCAGACCGCGTTCGCGAACTAAGCGGTGGCATTCCGGTCGGGATGAAACTTTCTGCTAACCATATTGAGCAGGACATTGCCTTTGCGCTGGAGACCGGTGTTGATTACATCATTCTGGACGGGCGTGGTGGTGGTACCGGCGCGGCGCCTTTGATTTTTCGTGACAATATTTCCGTGCCCACGATACCTGCGCTGGCGCGTGCCCGTCGTTTTCTCGATCAACAGGGCTGCTCGGATATCACTTTGATCATTACCGGCGGGCTTCGAACTCCAGCCGACTTTATCAAGGCGTTGTGTCTTGGGGCCAATGGCATCGCCATATCCAATTCTGCGATGCAGGCGATTGGCTGCGTCGCTGCACGAATGTGTCACACCAACAATTGCCCGGTCGGTATCGCAACTCAAAACCCCGAGCTAAGAAAACGACTGGATGTTCAGCAAGCTTCAGGCAGATTGAAAAATTTCTTCGAAGCCTCGGCAAGTTTGATGCAGGTCATGGCACGAGCATGCGGACACGATCATTTGAATCAGTTTACAAGCAACGATATCACTACCTGGAAACGTGAAATGGCAGATCTCAGCGGGATTGCGTATGCGGGTATCAACAAAACCGGAGAACATTAGTCATGAACAACCGATTGAATCAGGACGCACTGGAACAGCTTTTTCTGCATGCTCGTACCCATACCGTGTGGCAGGACAAGGCCGTCACCGATGAACAGCTGCGTGAATTGTATGGTCTCGCCAGGTGGGCACCGACCAGCATGAATTGTCTGCCGATGCGCCTGGTCTTTGTCAGATCAGACCAAGCCAAGGAAAAACTCAAACCCGCGTTGGCGGAAGGCAATGTTGACAAGACGTTAACTGCTCCGGTCACTGTAATTGTTGCTTACGACACTGCGTTTTTCGACCAGCTTCCAAAGCTCTTCCCGCATATGGGTGGCGCACGGGCAATGTATGCAGACAATCCACCGCTTAGTGAGGAAACTGCCTTTCGCAATAGCAGCCTTCAGGGCGCTTACCTGATTCTGGCAGCACGCAGCCTGGGGCTCGATGTCGGCGCGATGTCAGGGTTCGACAATGCGCGGGTTGATCATGACTTTTTCCCTGAGGGGCGATGGAAATCGAATTTCCTGATGAATATGGGCTACGGAGACCATGAGAAGTTGCATGCTCGCGGACCGCGTCTTGAATTTAACCAGGCTTGCGAGATTCACTAACGGGCATTTTAGCCTGAACCCTGCACCGTCATGAGCGTTCCGTAGAAATGGATGTTTTCTAAGTCTAATTGGCAATGTGCGTTAGAGGAGGTGAAATGAACTACGAATGGCACGATTTTGTCAGTAACGTTGGGGTGTTCCTGATTTTGTTGTGTTACTTGTTGGTGCAGCTTGGTCGAATTGATACCCAGGGTATTCGTTACCCCATTATTAATGGTGCGAGCGCTGCCCTCCGAGGCGTTGGTTCGTCGAGGTTGGAATAGAAAGTCAGTTCAGCTAGGTTCGCAAGAGAATATTATCATCATGGCCTATGACAGAGTATTCGCCCGAACATGGCCCGCTGAGCGAAAGTGTCCACCGTCTGCGTTGCGGTGATAAGATGAAACTACAAACTGAGCACAGCCTGGAGTTTTCGCATCGTGGTTGCGGGCGGCAGGTGAGGTTGTCTTCGGGATTGACTATGATTTGTTGCGCCACCACGAAAGGCAAGAGGGAGCCTCATGAAGCCACGAATCCTACTGTTCTTATTTGCTGTTATGGTTGGAGCACACGCCTTCGCACTTGACTCCGAGGTCTGCGACGCGGCCGCGAAAGACATTGATGTCCGTATCGCGACCGGCAACCATCCCGCACCCAACGTTGCGATTGCGACGCAACTCAGGGACGGGATCATACAATCCTGCTCTTTCCTGGATGGGCCTACACTTAACAACATGGTGCTGGGGCTCGATCAACTTTTGCCCGGCGTGGACGGCGCCAGCGCTCCCGTTAAGAAAAGCGCCGCTGATCGAAACGCGGAGCGAGAAGCTCAGCGTGCGAAGGCCGCTCAAAGAAGCGCGGAACGTGACAAACGACGTGCCGCGCAGCGCGCACGCGAAGCAGCCGAGCATGCACTGATTAGCGCTGTTCTAAAAAAGCCACCGACCGGTCACTTGAAAAAACATCAGCTTGTGAGTCGTCTCGATACGATGTGGGGCGCCGCGATTGTCGACTGGGACTTGTATAAAAACGGAGTACGACTCTTATATGAGACACGGCCATCCAGAGAGCAAACTAATCTACCCGAAGCAGCACGGCATTTTTACGTGGTTGAGTACAGGGCCGATGACAGCGTCGAACAGTTTCACGTTTTCGAAACGAATTTCGCAACAACGGTCACTGTAGGATTAATTCGCGGCCGCGATGAAATTGTCCTGCAGTGGCACAAAGGTCGGCCGAAGGCACCACAGTCTTTTGAGTCTGGATTAGAGCGCTGGTCCATATCAAATGGAAGCATGATTTCGCGCG
>QIGT01000057.1 GCA_003230835.1 Gammaproteobacteria bacterium | reverse complement strand
CCACTTGGCGAATTTCTTCATTGCTAGGCCAAATGTCAGACAACATGACGTCATTACCTTGCTGATCTTTACCCAATGGCTCCTCGGCTAGATTTATTCGGGTTGTGCCCGCAATTGCATAGGCCACCACTAAAGGAGGGGAAGCCAGCCAATTAGTACGAATCTCTTGGTGCACTCGGCCTTCAAAATTTCGATTTCCAGACAGCACCGACGCAACCACGAGATCACCTGCATTGATGGCTTGTGAGACCGGCTCTGGCAGAGGTCCTGAATTACCAATACAGGTGGTGCAGCCGTAACCAACCAGGTTAAACCCCAGTGCATCTAAGGGTGCTTGTAGATTGGTAGCCTCTAGATACTCTGTGACCACCTTAGAGCCCGGCGCGAGAGAGGTTTTCACCCAGGGCTGCACTTTCAAGCCTTTGGCTAAAGCTTTTTGTGCAACTAGGGCGGCACCCAACATAACCGCTGGATTGGACGTATTGGTACACGAGGTAATGGCAGCGAGAACCACATCTCCATCACTGAGCTCATAATCTGCTCCTTGCACAGGCACACTGGCGCCTACTTTACGGCCATACAGTTCAAGTGCTTCGGTAAATGCGTCACCCAGAGCCGTCATCGCAACTCGGTCTTGCGGTCGCTTAGGACCGGCCAGGCTGGGCACCACTGTGGATAAATCGAGCTCTACTGTATCGGTGTACGCTGGATCTACAGAGTCCGCATCACGGAACATGCCTTGGGCTTTCGCATAGGCTTCAACCAGCGCCACAGTGTCTGGGTCACGATTGGTTAGCTTAAGGTAGTTAATCGCCTCAGCGTCAATCGGGAAGAAACCACAGGTTGCCCCATATTCAGGCGCCATGTTGGCAATGGTGGCTTGATCGGCTAGAGACAAATTATCTAACCCATCGCCATAGAACTCAACAAATTTACCCACCACACCCTTGGCACGGAGCATTTCTACAATCAGCAACACCACATCTGTTGCGGTGATACCTTCAGACACCTTTCCGGATAACTTAAAACCGATGACCTCGGGGATCAGCATACTGATAGGTTGCCCGAGCATGGCTGCCTCGGCCTCAATGCCACCAACACCCCAGCCCAATACCCCTAAACCGTTAATCATCGTGGTGTGGCTGTCTGTACCAACCAAGGTATCTGGATAGGCGATGGTTTTACCGTCTTCCTCCTTGGTCCAGACCACCTTGGCCAAATACTCCAGATTGACCTGATGGCAAATACCCGTACCCGGCGGTACCACGCGAAAATTATCGAATGCGGTTTGTCCCCAACGTAAGAAACGATAGCGCTCACCATTGCGCTGCATTTCCAGGGCTACATTCTTTTCAAAACTTTCATCCGTACCGAAACTATCCACCATCACCGAGTGGTCGATGACTAAATCCACTGGCGACAATGGATTAATGATGTCCGCATCGAGCCCAGCATCCACAACCGCTGAGCGCATGGCGGCTAGATCTGCAACCCCTGGTACACCGGTAAAGTCTTGCATCAGCACACGGGCTGGGCGGTAGGCTATTTCTTCGGACGCTGGTGGGTTGGCTACCCAATCACTGATGACCTTAATGTCCTGGGCTTTAACACTGTTATCGTCTTCAAAACGCAGCAGATTTTCCAGCAAAATCTTGAGCGTAATTGGCAAACGCGAAATGTCTCCCAATCCTTGGGCATCAGGTAGGCTGTAGTATTCGTAAACTTTGTTTCCTACAGAAAGAGTCTTTTTTGCATTAAATGTATTTAGGCTCATAGAAAAACATCTGGTGTGATTTTCGGGGGGCGTATTCTGCCTGAAACAAAGCCTAACTCCCAACAAAAACAGCTAGATATGCGTAATTCTGGCTGGAAACCGTTATATGCTGAATTATCCCGGTTTGTGGGTAGTAGACGAAGTGTCTGCTGCTGGGTCTTGGCTTCTAAACAACTGCACCCCACAGCGCCAGCAAAAAGCCGCTTCCCGTGAATGCCCCTCTGCTGAGCAAGATTGACAGGTTGTGGTATTGGCACGGCGTCGATTGGCTTCGTTGAGTTCCAGCGTGACGATTCCAGTAGGTACCGCGATGACGCCGTAACCCATAATCATAATGATCGATGCCAGGCCCCTGCCGAAGGCTGTTTGCGGGACAATATCGCCGTAACCCACTGTGGTCATAGTTGTCACGGCCCAATAGATACTAGTGGGGATGCTGGTAAAGTGCCCACCCGCACCCCCTTCCACGACATACATCAAGGAGCCAAATACAACCACCAGCGCGAGTACTGTACTGACAAAAACAGTGATTTTGCGCCGACTCGCGCCTAACGCTTGAGCGATGAGTTCGGCTTCGCCTACATATCGAACCATGCGTAACACGCGAAAAACGCGCAGTACCCGCAGCACGCGAATGACCAATAGGTACTGGCTGCCGACTATCCACAAGCTCAAATAAGTAGGAATGATTCCGAGTAAGTCGATGATCCCGTAAAAGCTCAGCGCATAGGCTCGGGTATTTTTGATACACCACAAACGCAGCGCATACTCGATGGTAAATGCAATGGTGAAAAACCATTCCACCGCATACAGCCAAGTGCCGTATTCTGCATGAATCCAGCCGACTGAATCGGCCATGATAGCGGCCACACTTAGGAGGATGAAAACAAGCAGAAGCACATCGAAAGTTTTACCCGCCGATGTATCCGCCTCAAAAATGACGGTTCTTATTAGATCTTTATCGAGAGCCATACCCACCGATCAGTCTGTAAGTTATGAGTAAGACAACCCAGCAGCTTACCAACCGCCGAGTCACCGCACTCACAGTTTACACCATCAACCGCTTACTTTGCGTCTTTAACCTCAATGGTTCGCGCGCCCGCACTTTCTCTCTTACCGATGCTTAGGTACAAGACACCATCGCGGTTTTCCGCGCTGACGGCGTCATGATCTGCATCATCTGGCAGTTGAAAGTTTCTCACAAAGCGTCCAAAGCGGCGTTCTACGCGGTGAACACGCCCACCGTCGCTTTGGCTATCTACACTCTTGCGCTCGCCGCTCACACTCAGAACACCATCCGTTACAGAAACTGACAGGTCCGCAGATGACACGGCAGGTACTTCGACATCAATTTGGTAGTTTTTTTCAGTCTCCCGAATATCCACCAAGGGTAACCAATCAGCCCTTCTGACTTGAGCGGCCGGGCGATCAAAGGCTTGTAACAAGTTGTCTAACTCGTGATATGGGCTCCAGCGTACAACATTCATAACGTTCTCCTAGCGGGGTTAATGCAATTTCGTTAACCTGTTTCTATGGCCTATTGCTGGGTTTAAAAGCCCTTGAAATATAATTTCTTGCCCCCACAACACTCCCTTAAGCCAGTTACAATGCACTGCACAAAATAATTGAAGAAAATCTATGACTAAAATGACAACGGATGAAAAACAAGCCTTTTTGGCTGGCTTGCACGTAGGCGTTGTTGGATTAAATGACCCTGAATCTGGACCTCTAACGGTACCTATCTGGTACGACTATGAGCCCGGCAGTACTGTTTGGATGATCACTGGTAAAACGTCGATGAAGGGTAAACTGTTAGGCGTTGGCAATCGTGTCAGCCTAGTCGCACAAACAGAAACCGCACCCTACCAGTATGTTTCCGTCGAGGGACCTGTGCTGAGTATCGAACAAACCACAACAGAGGAACTTCTGGCTATGGCCACCCGCTACTTAGGCGAAGAACAAGGAAAGGCATACTACGAAGCCAGCGGAGTGGAAAATCAGATAACCATACGTATACAGCCGCAAAGGTGGTTAGCGGTAGATTATAGTCGCCGTTAGAATAATTCTAGGTGAGTGTCTAGTTTCTTGTGAGCATCTAATCTCTTTTAGTGACAAGATAGATGCTCTCCACCGCCTGAGTGACCCCTTGATTCAGAAAGTGAGGTGGCAACGCGCTGGTTACAATCGACTCAAGCAGCTGAATATCGCACCGAACACCATAGAGTGTTTCTACCTCGTCTGGTAAAACACTATGCGGGGGACCTGCCACAAGATTCTGATCGTACTCGATGGTCAGCAGAAGGATTCGGCAGCCTTCGGGAATAATCCTTAACATGTGATCTACATATCTAAAACGCATGTCGGGCGGCAAGGCTATCAGCGAGCCGCGATCAAATAAGCCCACGACACCTTCTATTAACGGTGCAGTAAGGTCAAAAAAGTCACCATGATAAATGCATACATTTGCTCCTTGGTGGGAAACAAACCGATCAACAACTTCTTCACGCACACCTTCAGGTTCGTCTTCGAAGAAATTTTCAATGGCTAGCCGGGCAAGCTCGACCCCAACCACTTTGTGTCCGACGTATTCCAGCCAGCGCATATCTAAAGTTTTACCGCACAAAGGCACAAACACAAGCGCATCTCGTGGCAATTCCAAGTAGGACCAATATTCCAACAATAACTTGTTGTGCTCGGCCTGATGGAAGCCGGTTTGGTTCTGCTGCCACCGCTCCAGCCAAAATTTAGGCTTCATATAGGACCCCTCTTGTTTGCGACCTGCTCGTGTCCTGTCGGCTAATTAGTGCACCCCTATTGCACCACCGTCATTACGCGGATCTGACATGCCGACTATACCCTCTTTTGTCCGCATCACCGAATTGGCATCACCCATGCCTCGGCCATACGCTGAAGGTAGTTGAAAAAGGTTCCGGTGTCCCATGCTTTCGAGCTTAGATAATGTGTCCGGAGAGAAGGCAAACCGCTCATACACAACGCGATCAGGCTGCCACTGATGATGAAAACGAGGACTAGCAACCGCGTCTGACAAATCCATTTTGTGATCGATCACGTTCAATATTACCTGTAAGACCGTGGTAATAATCGTGCTTCCCCCAGGCGAACCGGTCACTAACACAGGCTTACCTTGCTGCATCACTATGGTGGGTGTCATGGAGCTAAGCATTCGCTTTCCCGGCGCAATGGCATTGGCCTCACGTCCGATCAACCCATATGCGTTGGGTGTATTGTCTTTGGAAGAAAAATCGTCCATTTCATTGTTGAGCAATACACCGGTACCGGCCGCGACGATTTTTGAGCCATAGGAAAGGTTTAGAGTAGTTGTGTACGCTACGGCGTTACCTGCAATGTCCATCACTGAGACGTGCGTAGTGTCTGGACTTTCATTAGGTACTGAACCTGCCAAAATATCGGAACTGAGACTGGCATTCTGCGCATCAAAGTCTGCAAACCGAGCCTTCGCGTAGGCTTTACTAATCAGTGTATCGACAGGTACCGGATAGAAATCTGGGTCGCCTAGGTGCTCTGCCCGATCCGCATAAGCCCTACGTTGTGCCTCTACCATGGCATGAATGGTGGCCGCCCCACCAAATCCACTTTGTTGCAGATCTAAGGGCTCTAACATATTGAGCATTTGCACAACCAGCACACCACCCGATGACGGCGGTGGCATGGAAATAATGTCATACCCCTTGTACGTTCCACGTACGGGGTCGCGCCATATCGATTGGTACTGAGCGAGGTCTTCGTGACTGATCAGCCCACCATTACTGCGCATATCTGCAACTAATAAGTCAGCCGTTTTACCCGCATAAAAACCACCCCTTCCCAGCCGCTTGATACGCTTCAATGTTGCTGCCAAATCTGGCTGCTTAAACAGCTCTCCCGGCGCATAAGCATCACCGTCTTTACTGAATACAGCCATACTCGCAGGGTATTTTTTGAACACCCCAAGCCGGCGCGCGAATTGACCGGCCATACCAGGACTTAACACAAAGCCCTTAGCGGCGAGATCAATGGCCGGTTGCAGGATCTTAGCTCGAGGTAAGGTGCCGTACTTATCTAATACATCGAGTAATCCAGCCACGCTTCCCGGCACGCCAACAGCCAAGTAGCTGGCTGTTGATGAGCCCTCAATGACATCACCTTGCGCGTCTAAGAACATATCGCGAGAGGCGAGCCCTGGTGCTTTTTCCCGATGATCATTCGTCGTAATAGTGCCGTTGGCTAAATGAATGACCATAAAGCCTCCACCACCAAGGTTGCCTGCCGAGGGGTAGGTTACCGCCAGAGCAAATCCAACGGCTACCACCGCATCAATCGCATTCCCGCCCTGAGCTAAAATATCCACACCAACTTGCGAAGCCAGGGTTGAGCGACTAGATACCATGCCTCGTTCGCTGAACTCAGATACGCGAGCTGCGGCTAAGGACACGCTACTAAACCCAAGATTAAGAACAAGTAGTACAAGTATTGTAGAAACAGACTTCATGATTTTCCTTGGCAGACGTATAGTGCGGTTCATCGCGAGATTGTGACCAATGTGCCCAAGACCAGCAAGTAAATGCCCCTCAAATTTGTAAATAACAAAGATCTTCAAAGACTGCGCCGCATTGCAATCGCCCAGCAAGGATTGGCTCACAAAAAACCCTTCGGCCAAGGGATTTCTGCAGCAAAAGATGCCATAGCTCACATCGGCTACGTTCAAATAGATACAATTTCGGTGGTACAACGTGCTCACCACCATGTGTTTTGGTCCCGAGTGCCTAGTTTTAAAACATCTATGACCAACCAATTGCTGCGTGATCGCAGTATTTTTGAATACTGGACCCACGCCGCCGCCTTCATACCGATGTCGCACTACCGTTACACGCTACCTTACAAATCCTCGGTGAAAGCGGGCAAACGTCATTGGTTTAAGAACCCAGATAGAAAACTAATGGCAGCACTCATCAAACGAATTGAAAGCGAAGGTCCAATCCGTTCCAGAGATCTCGAACCAACCAAAAAGCGCGTCAGCGGAGGCTGGGGTAACTGGAAACCAGCCAAGAGAGCCCTCGAACAGCTGTACTTTCAAGGCGACCTGATGGTGAGCGCGCGAGATGGGTTTCAGAAATCTTACGATCTACCCGAACGTGTTATTGCGCCGGGAACAGATACCACCATGCCGACCTCACAAGAGTTCGCAAGTTATTTATTGGACCAACAACTCACATGTCATGGCATGGTGACGCTCAAGGGGATTACCTATCAGCGCAGAGACGCAAGCTTGCGCAATGCGATGAAAACCCTTGTGCAACAAAAATTAAGTGCGCGAGAACTGGTCGAGATCGAGATTGCGGATGGGAGCAAATATTTATGCCAACCTAACGCCATCGAAAGTATGCCACGGGTGGGCAAAACACTGAAAATACTTTCACCCTTCGACAACCTGGTCATTCAGCGAGAACGACTCAAAGCCCTCTTCAATTTCGACTATCAAATAGAGTGCTATGTGCCCCAAGCCAAACGCCAACACGGTTATTTCTGTCTGCCGCTGCTTTATCAAGATCGTTTCGTAGGCCAAATGGATTGCAAAACACACCGCAAACAACGCCGACTGGAAGTAAAGTACTTACACTTTACCCCGCACAGCTTGTCTGATGACGCGCTCTTACCGGCCTTAGTTGACGCACTGGTTCAGTTCAAAAATTTTCAAGACTGCGACGAGTTAAGCTTCGCAGCCATCACCCCAAAAAAGCTAAAACAAGCCATCACAAGTGCTTTTCGCTAATCCCTGCTAGCGCCATGGCTGGACAAGTCTCATACTTGTACTAGATTAAATGAAACGGATGTTGCGCGTGGTCAAGGAGGACCAACCCATCCACCAACGCTCGCCCCCCTGCCTTAAAAAGTTTCACCTACACCACACCCTTGGTCCTCTTGTAGGTCATTTTGACCCAAACCGCCGAGCAGTATGGATTTGAGTGTGTCCGTACGCCTCCCTGCTTATAATCTTTATCCTCATTAGTGATAATCCACTATTTCCACATCGTGGGGTCCATCATCTTCCCAGAGAAAGTAATAATTGATAATATTAGATAATATACTTAGATGGAGCTAGCCGATGGCCAAAAACAAGAGCATTACACTTGGTGATCATTTCGATGACTTCGTGGAGGACCAGCTAACGGAAGGTAGATTTTCGAACGCGAGTGAAGTTATCAGAGCTGGTTTACGCTTACTTGAAGACGAAGAGGCAAAGCTACGGGCACTACGCGCTGCATTGAATGACGGGCTTGCTAGCGGCAACCTCGTAACATTCGATTCAGCAAAATTTATCAAAGACAAACACAAACAATACGCCTCGACATGAAGGTTCAATTTCGGCCAGCCGCGCTGGTCGATCTCGATGGAATCTACGATTCAACTGTTGAGGCATGGAGTGTTGCACAAGCCGATTACTACCACGCGCAACTGATGTCGGCTTTAGATCGGCTGCTACAACACCCTCGTAGCGGTCACGTGTACCCTGCAATCTCAACATCGGTTAAGTTTCGATCAATCCCAAGTGGACGCCACTTAATTTTTTACATCATCGATGGAGCAACGATCGATGTCGTTCGAATCCTGCACGATCGAATGGATCGAGCAAAGTTGCTTGATGAAGGTCATGACAGCAGCACTACAGAGTAGTTCGTGCCGCCAATTGAATTTGAAGACGCTCTCATGTGTGCTTGTGAAGTTGGCGTGACTGAAATTGCCTTATAGAGGCTGTATTAGTATCGTTGAACTACAAACGCACCGCGAGCATATTTCTGGGGAATAAAATGGGCAGACTAGACGACAAAGTAGCAGTGATCACAGGTGCCGGCCGCGGCATCGGCCGGGAAATTGCCCTGCTGATGGCCAGCGAAGGCGCCAAAGTGGTGGTCAACGATTTAGGCGGCAATACAGACGGTACCGGTACCACCTCCATTGCCGACGAAGTAGCGGCAGAAATAAAATCACTCGGTGGTGAGGCAGCGTCTCACACTGAATCTATCGCAGAAGTACAAGGCGGTGAATCTTTGGTTAAAACCGCAATAGACGCCTTTGGCGGCATGGACATTTTAGTCAACAATGCCGGCATCCTTCGCGACCGAACCATTTTTAACATGCAAGAGGCAGATTGGGACGCGGTCATTGCGGTACATCTGAAGGGTCACTACTGCTGTTCACGGCCGTTTGCAAAATACATCCGCGAGAACAATCGTACAGGTTGCCGAATCATCAACTTTTCATCCGTCTCCGGGCTATTCGGAAACTTCGGTCAAGCCAACTACGGTGCGGCCAAGGCGGGTATTGCTGGCTTCTCAAGTGTGCTCGCCCTCGAGCTCGCTAAATACGGGTGTACGGTTAACACCATCTCTCCAGGAGCACTTACCCGCATGACCATTCCGTTACGAGAGAATCGCGGCGAGAAGGTAGAAGACACAGAAATTGAAGCTGGGGGTCCACAACACATTGCGCCCATCGTTGCATGGTTGGCAGGTGAAGAAGCCGCCAGCATTACCGCAGAAATTTTCCACACGGGTCGAGGGGGCATTTCAATCATGCAACAACCCCGAATCATTAAGCAGTTCAATAAAACCGATGGCGTGTGGCGTTTGGATGAATTGGACGCAATAGTGCCGAAGTTGTTGGATGCAATCAGAGCTAATGTTGCAGCGGCAGACAAAAGCGCTCAAGCAATAGACGTATAATAGTCAGCGCTTACTACATCTAAGCTAAGCGGGTGTAGTCTGGCTTTTTTCAAGATGTTCGCTTACCACCTGGCTTATGCGGCTGAACACATCGTTTAGCTGTTCTGCCTGGCGCACCTCTGGACGAGCTACCAGCCAAACTTCCAGTTCAACTTGGTTTTCCGAGAGCATAACCCATTGCGGCTCTTGCCCACCCATCCAGATAGGAAATGCCCCGACACCCAAACCACAACCCACCGCCGAACGCCGACTAGAATTAGAATCACTGCGAAATACAACCTGTTCAGGGCGGATGTTCAGCCCTTGTTTTGCGGCTCCTCGGACCAAATAGTCGCTACTCAAACTATCAATAAAACGGTGATGCCCAAGGTTTTCCATGTTCAACTCACCATATTCTTCGAAGTAACTTCGATGCGCGAACACACCCATACGTAGAACTCCTAGACGCTTGCACACCAACTCTTGCTGCTCAGGACGCACGTGTCGAAGCGCTATGTCTGCATCTCGCTGCAACAGATTCAGCAGTTCGTTAGTCACCACCATATCTATGGCCACTCGGCGACTACGTTTTTGCGGGTGCCAGTTTGTCATCATGATTTCTGGCAGCAATTCAGCCAGAGTTTCGGCAACGGTAACGCGTACCCGCCCGACATCTCGCGCCTGCATACCATCTGTGATCGACTGGAACGCCAACGCGCGATCATGCATATCGTGTGCGGTGTGGCGCAGTTTCTCACCGGCCTCGTTCAACACCAGACCTTTACCGGTTCGGGTGAACAAAGACAGACCAATATTTTCCTCTAGGGACTGGATATGCCGCGCGGCAGTTGGATGGGTAATATCAAGATCGCGAGCACCAGCAGCAAGACTGCCCGCGCCAGCCACGGCACAAAAGGTTCGAACCAAATTCCAATCTAGTTGAAATGCTGGATGCCCCATCATTAATCACCTCCTGGAAGCGGCGTTACGCCGACCTCTGCCTGTTTATTTCTGCAAACCATGTTCTTCGTTACCAATCTTCCCTAAACCAATCACAAACGTTACTTTAAGTAACATACTCATTCAACAACAATAGTTCAATAGCAATATTTGAATGGGAAAAGACCCGATATCAACGTCGAGATCTAGATAATAAGGACCCAAACATGAATAAAGCCATCTTAATCACAGCCGCAGTCGCAGTTGGCGTAGCCAGCGCTTCAGCCCAAGCCGGCCTCAGCACACCTACAGAATTTCGTGGCTACACAGCCTGTATCGAAGCTGCAAGTGAAGATACAAAAGGACTGGTCGCTGCCCGTGACTACCTGATCAACAAAAGCGGTCACACCGCACAATACTTCATCAATGCAACGGTATGGAAGAACAACCAACGGGAGGCAGTAAGAATCTCCTGCCACACAACAGGCAATGGACAACGTTTGGTAAGTTCGAGCCTAGATACCGGCCGATTCACCCGGTCGTCAGCCCACGTAAGAGTCGAAGTCGCGCAAAACTAGCGGGCCTCACATACTAAGACACCGGTTTTTGCCGGTGTTTTAGTGTTTAGCGGGCTTAGAACCTACGTGTCAGTCTTAAACCATCTTTGGAGATACTGACTTGGTTCTCTTGCTTATGCCAAACCAAGGTTAAACCTGAATCTAGCCCATCTTGACGACCAAAGTACCAGGAATCACCGATCTGCCAACCTAGAATTTCGGTGTGGTTGTCTATATCGAAACGGTGAATACCCAAGGCATAATGTTTGCCCAGCGCTACCTGATCAAATTGTCCTGCAGACCGATGCAAGCCTTGAGGAATAGTTTGGGGATCAAACACGTCATCTGCGCCCAAGCTAGGCGCGGCAAATACGACCGCGAATACGGCAAACAACGCCAGCACATAGGACCGAATCAGACGCATCAGCACTCCAGACCAATTTCTAGGGTCTTATTGTGACTAGATGTTCTGCAATTAGGTTGGGTAAAAAGGGGACTATAATTGAGAGAAAATTGAGGGTTTTGCGTCCAAAATACGTCAATTATTTGGCACTTTAGCCTCTATTAGCCCCTTTAGCCCATTTTCCTAGCCACGCGGTCGACGTATGGAAACCACATTAGCGCCACCTACAGCTTGCTGTTTCAGCTTGAACAAAATCTCCCAGGTACGAGTTCTACCGCCTTCATACCAAAATCCACGACAACCAATCCCACCCCCTATAGGAAATAGGCTAACGCTGGCACTTTGAGTGTGGCCTTGGTTCCATAACAAACAAAGGTTGGGTTCACTTTCCAATTTTGCAATGCCATCTAACACCAAGCCAGCAATGTGCGCATCAATAGTATAGGTGCCCACCTCGTTAGGAGCGATTCGTATGGAAACATTGCCGGTCACGTCCCCCTGTAATCGTCCTGTCAGCGTGAGGCCTGCCTGGTCCTGACTAATCTCCAAATCAACCTCTACAGTTTCACCCAGGCTTGCGCCCTCAACCAAAAGACTGCCCTTACCAAACCAAAGCCCTTTGTTTAGTATCAATGTAGTGTTTCGGGTTGTGCCGCGATACAGACCGATGCAGCAATACCTTGGAAGCAGCGTGTATCTTTGTTACGGGCGTTGTTAACAAAGACTGAAACAGGACGCACCTCTAAACCCATGGGCAGCCTTGAAGCGAACAAGTATTCCAATTCCCGGGTGGGTATATCAGCGTCCAGCCATTTAGAAGCTTGCTCGGCAGATAACATAACAGGTTGCCTATGGTGTACAAATTCAATCTCGCTATGGGCCGCAGTGGTTAAGATCGTGAAACTCAACAATTCATCTTCGCCTTGTTTGCTCTGCCAAGAATCCCACAACCCGGCCAGCAACATGCCGTCATGCTCTGCCGGTGTAATGAAATAGGGAACTTTCTGATTATTCTCTCGACACCATTCATAGAAACCTGATACCGGTACAACACAACGGCGTTTTTGGTAGGGCTCTCTAAACGCTGCACTGTTGGCTGCGGTTTCTGATCTTGCATTGAACATAGCGTACTTAGTAGACAATTCTTTCGCCCAAAACGGCGCCAGCCACCAGCGCATAGGCACCAGTTGCACTTCTCCTTGCGGCCCAACTCTCAATACCTCTACATCCTCGGTCGGCGCTAAATTGAAATTGTCTGCCCCCTTGAGCGGCAAACCCACCAACCTCATTAGTAATTTTGCTAACGGATCAGAAGTGATATTAAACCTTCCGCACATCAGCCCGCGTGCTCGTGCTTACCGACATTCCAACCACCTTGCGCCAATACTGACTGGGCAAATTCGATGGGTTTGTTTTCCAACTCGGTGGCCATCGTGTCGTTCCATCGATTAAGAAAACCAAACATCGATATCACTGCAACTATCTGAACTATTTGCCGTTCGTCGAAATGCTCTTTTAACGCCTCGAAATGCTGAGCATTGGTTTCGTTCGGTACTTGCCCGGCTGCCAATGCAATCGCGATGAGGGCCCTTTCTTCACTAGAAAACACATCTGCGGTTTCATAGCTTAAAACTTGTTGGAGTTTTTCTTCACTGAGCCCAAAACGATTTGCGTTGTGAGACGTGTGCGCCTGACAATACTGGCATCCAGCACTCAAACTCACGCTGTAAGCGATGAGTTGTACGAGTTCGGCTGTGAGTACGGGGTCCGTACGGCCTAGCGCTGGGTTTTCAACCACACTTTGGTAATTACGCATTATTTGCTGTAAGTCACCACCAAAGACAACGCCGGCTAACATGGAAAAAGCCACGGTGAGTTGCGGCATGTGTGCCATAGTGGTCATGCTGTTCGGCACAAAGCCCATGAGGGCTTGCGAGGCAGCCAAGACGGGTTCTAGCACTTCTAGATCCTCTCGATGGCGTGGGGTGACATGCGGCATACTCATTTCCTAACTGGTAATTGCGAAGTGTAGAGGTTTGCCTTTTTTGCTTCACTAAGCAATTGTGAGTAGAGACTCAATCAATCTATAACACCTAAGGCTTAGCCTGGATTACTCATGAACAACCCACTATGAGCGCGATTACACCTCCACCGCGAGCTGAGCGTAAATCACACAGTTTTTCACACCATGGGGTGACGATTAGCGATCCTTATGCGTGGCTCAAAGACCCAAACTACCCAGACGTTAAGGACGCCGAGATTTTGGCCTACTTGAACGACGAAAATGTTTACTACGAACAACACATGGCCCCTCTGCAAGGACAAATCGATACATTGTTCGCAGAATTCAAAGCCGCCCAACCCACCCAGGATGCCAGCGTGCCATACGAAAAAAATGGCTACTGGTATCAGTGGCGATACGCCGAAGATGCACAGTACCGAGCTTGGTTCCGCGCGCCAGCAGATTGTGCCACCGCTTGGCAGTTACTACTCGATGAAGTTGAGCTGGCTCAGGGCGAAAAGTATTTCAAGTTAGGGACCTTGAGTGTCAGCCCAGACGGCACAATGCTGGCGTACTCGAGCGATACGGATGGCAGCGAACGCTATGTATTAAACATCATCGATTTGGCTACCCGCAAAGCCATCGGTGAACCCATCCACAACACCTTAGATGCGCCAGTATGGAGTGCTCGGTCCGACGCCCTCCTGTATACCCTCGTTAGCGAAGAATGGCGTCCCTACCAAGTATGGTGCCACCAAATCGGTGATGCTCAAGACACCTTGATCTACCAAGAACAAGACAGTAGTTTTTTCGTTAGTATCGAGTTATCCCAATCTGAACAGTTTATATTTCTGTCCACTGGCGGGCATACCCACAACGAAGTATTTTTTCTACCTCGCGCGGAACTCGCGTCTGATCTCACATTGATCAATCCACGACATGCCGATCACGAATACCATGTTGACCATCAAGACGACCATTTCATCATTCGCAGCAATCTCAATCACCCCAACTTCGATATTTTCCGCACACCTGTCAGTGCGCCAAGTCAAACCCATTGGCACCTTATCGTCCCAGGAAGTAAAAGTTGTTACTTAACCGGGCATTTGGCACTGAGCAATTATTTGATCGTTGAAGAACGGCTAGACGGTTTGGATCAAATACGTGTCATCAACCAAGCAGGTAAAGAGCACTATATTGAATGGCCAGAATTATCCTACCAGGTCGGGCTAGCAGTGAATCCCAACTACGACTGTGAAGTACTGCGCCTGCGCTATACCTCCATGGTCACACCAAATACGCAATATGCTTATGATATTGCAAGCCAACAATTGAACAGCCTAAAAGTTCAAGCGATACCCAGTGGCTACGAGGCCGCCGAATTCACCACCACCCGACTTGAGGCACCCAGCCAAGATGGACAACACATCCCCGTCAGCCTGGTACACCACATCGACACACCCATCGATGGTAGTGCGCCATTGTA